>JAGXHH010000030.1 GCA_024636355.1 Desulfobacteraceae bacterium
ACCCTTGATTTTGATCTTCATTTTCGTTGAGATGCGCATCCATTTCGATAGCGATCCCGATCCCGATTTTAAATCGCTATCGCTATCGGGATCGCTATCGGCTTTAGACAACGGAACGACATTGACCATGGCCCCCCTTTTCCAAAGTGGGGGAAAGTCAAAACCTGGCGCTTGCTGGAGTAAAGCAGATAAGGGATATTTTTTAAATAAGGTTGAAGCTTCCGTGACGGGCTGAAGTCCGGAGTTTTACGGAGGGCGGCGTTCAAATCGGTCCGGCAAGTTCATAGCTGGCGCTTCTTCCGCCGCCCGGATTTCTTACCAGGATACCTTTTGTCACCAGGTCGGCGATATCGCGTTTTGCTGTTTCACGGGTGGTTCTGGTGATCCCCCGGTATTTGCGGTTGGTCAGTCCGCCTTCGAATCCGCCGGGGCCGGCTTCATTCGTCTTTTTTAATCCGCTCATTTACCGCGGGTTCAAGCATTCGTTTGCCATGAATAATGGCAATCACTGTTATTTTGTTGCCATCAACCTGATAAACCAACCGGTAATTGTAAATAAGCCGCTCACGAATATTATGATCACCGTATTCCGGAACCATTCGTCCGGTATAGGGGAAATCTGCTATATTTTTGGCGACTTTAAGGATTTTATCCACGACGGAACGGGCATAGAAAACGGAATCTCTTGCGATATATTCGGCAATTGATTCTATATCCTCCACTGCCTCCGGCGACCAAACTAATCTGTGATCCATTTGCTTAATCGCTGCTCAACCGTTCCATGGGGAATTTCGCCTTCAGATGCTGCTCTTTTCAGACCTTTATTGATCTTTTCAATCACATACAGGTGATATTGAATGTCTTCGATTGTGCAGTTATCAGGAAGGCGCTTGAGAAGCGATTGAACTTCATCTTTTGCTGTATTCATGTTTTTGATTTCTCCATATTAGACAACGGAAACCACCGGCAAAAAAGTGATTTTTGATAAAATACGATAAATCGAATCATTATTCAATAATAACCATCTCCGGCGGTATTTATCATCTCTTCCCGTCAATTTTTTAGACGGCCACCGTGGCGGTTCCCCTCACTTTTTCGAATGGTTTTTATGGCGGGCTGCCTTACTTTCTGACGATGCAAAGCCGGCTGTTTTGTTGGATAGTGCCTGAACGAAAACCGTCTTTTTCGCCAATATCTGCGTTCGGCTCAAAATTTAATCCTCAAAATACGTCCAGTATTCCTGCGGTTAAATTTTTCGCAGGCCTTGATCTTGACGAAAAATCCTGGTTTTCGTTCGGGCACTATATATGCTCCGCATTGCTACGACTGAAGTTTCCCTGATAACCAGATATTGTGAATATCAAAGCTTGATTTTGAAAGGTATAGGGGAATGTCGGGGCAAAAGATAGGGGTGATTTTATTTCCGGCTCAGGAAATCTTCGTCAAGGGGAGTCAGCTTGGGATTTCCTGAACGCCCGGATTGGGCTTCGATCTGTTTCCGGGCATAAACCAGGATACCTTTGGCCGACCAGGCCGGCGATATCGCGTTTTGCTGTTTCACGGGTGGTCCTGGTGATCCCCCGGTATTTGCGGTTGGTCAGCCCGCCTTCGAATCCGCCGGGGTCGGCTTCAAATAGTCTGTTGAACCTTTTTCTGGCGGTCGTTCAGGTTCAGGTGGGAGAATGCTGCCACAGGCGGGCCTTGTTTTTCGCTTTTTGCACTTCGGTGCCGGAATGCCGGCGGGCAGAAATTCGAGGAGTTGGCGCCGGGGGGTATTCTGTTCGGTTCTGAATTTCAAAATTGGAAACCCACCGCGCCGCCGCCTGTGCCGGTAAACGAGAAACCACTATCCTCTTGAAGCCTTGATCTGCCGATATCCGTAAGGTTACGTTTACGTAAACGTTGAATTATCAGAGCGCTACAACAGAGAAATCGAACCGAAAAACAAGTTTTTTCTTGCTTAGATTGTTTTCATGCCATATTAGTATCCACTAAACAGTGATCACTACCACAATTAGAGTTTTTCCGTACTACCATTTATCGCAATCATAATCATTGCTAAAAGGGGGAGGTGCCACATGCGAAATGTGAAACGTGTATTTTTAACCATCCTTACACTGACGGTCCTTGTTATTCCCTTCCAGGCCATGGCGGATACATCCTGCCAGACCCGGTATCCGATCGTCCTGGCACATGGTATTGCCATGAACGATATTCCGAACGCCATCGAATACTTCAACGGCGTCAAGAAACGCCTGGAAGCAAGAGGAGCGACGGTTTTTATCGCCGAGGTTGACAAGATTGCCGCCACCGGCACAAAGGCCTACCAGTTCGCCAATTACCTGAACAGGGAAGTTTTTTCCCGCGGGTATACCAAAGTCAACGTCATCGGCCATTCCCACGGGGGCATCTATACCAAGTACGCTGTTACCAAATCCTCGTACGCCAGCCGCCGGTACGGCACATTCACCTGGAATCTGCCGGCCAGCCGTGTCGCCAGCATCACCCAGATCGATTCCCCGAACCAGGGTTCACCGGTGGCCGATTTCGCCATGGGGTTCAATGGCATTACCTTCGGCCTGGCCGGAATCGGCGTTGATGCGGTGTATTCCGACATTTTCGGCGCCCTTTTCGGTGCCGGCGAATCCGATAGGTATGTGGACACCTATGCCAATGCCTATGACCTCACACTGGATGGCGCATCGGCCATCTACAGCAGTATGGGCGGCAACAATGCCATTCCCGGCATCTATTGCCAGAGTTACATGCACAAAATGAAATCCTTCCTGTGCATGGGGGTACCGCAACTGGGGGTCGTGCAGATCCTGGCGTTGACCATGCCGATTCAATGCGGGGCGAATACCATCGGCTATCGCACCGACAAAGGCCCCCACATGCCCAGCGACGGCGTGGTCAGTAAAAAGAGCGCCCAGTGGGCCAATTACCGGGGCATGGAAGACGGCGGATGGTGGCAGTTTGCCGGTGTCGACCATTGCAATGCCACCGGTCTTCCCTATGGGCTTACCGGTTTTTTCAACGCCCCGGCCAAGTATGAAGCCATTGTAAGAGACCTGAAAGCCAGGGGGCTGTAGCACCTGATTCAGATATGCCGGATAAAAGCGGGAAGGCAAACCGGGTCGTCAGCAACCCGACCTTCCCGCTTTTCCATTTCTCCGATTCCCGGCAATCGACTTCACACGAATGCATCAACCCTGATGGGTGGGAGCCCAATTAAATGAAGCATACCCGAAAAAAGACAATTTGGATTTGTTCCGGACTTTTCGTCATGATGATGTTCATGACCGCCGCGGTCCGGCTCATGCCGGATATTCGATCGGAAGAACAAATCATCGGGCAACAGGCAAATCCGGTTGTCAGCGCATCGGGCCCGGACAGCCGGGAAAACCGGTCCGCGGTAATGACATCCGGCCCCGGGCCGGTTGCATCGGCATCGGCCGGAAAAACGGCAACAATGCCCGTCGGGGCCGCGTCAGACCTGCCGGAACCGGCGGGACCGAACCCGGAAATAGTTGATGATGCCGTCAGGAATTATATTTTCGATCTGTATTTCACCCACCGGCATGCCGGTGGTAAAGAAGAATTCCTGGCCGCTGTCACCGCACAGATCATGCAGGATTTTCCGGAAGAAACCGCCAAAGAGATCCTTGCCATTTATAACGCCTACCTGGATTGCGAACTCCGGCTCCAGGAACAGCTCCTGACCTATGAGCAGCCGGAAAATGATGCCGATATGCTCTTTATTGCAAACGACATCCATGCATTCAGACAATCTCAGCTGGGCGAAGAACTCGCCGATAACCTGTTCGGCCATGTGTACCGGCAATCCGTATATAAAATCAAAAACCGGAAAATATACGAAGACGATTCCCTTTATGGCGAAGAAAAAGAAATGCGCCTGCGCCTGCTGGCCGCCGAAATTTTCGGGGAGAAAGCCGATGAGAACCTCTATGACAAAACAGGGGAAAGCCTGTTTCAAGAAAAACGGCTTCTTTATAAAAAAGATTTCGAAGAAATGACGG
Source organism: Desulfobacteraceae bacterium (assembly GCA_024636355.1). GTDB lineage: Bacteria > Desulfobacterota > Desulfobacteria > Desulfobacterales > Desulfosalsimonadaceae > JAGXHH01. The sequence continues at coordinate 4,041 of JAGXHH010000030.1, forward strand.
AGGCGGAAAAGAAGGCGAAAATCAGGGAATTCCGGGCGGAATACCTTTCGGCCGAAGAAATTCGAAGCATTGAAGCCGCAGAAGAGCAAATGGCATCCGCCCGGAGACGGGACCTGAGTTACACGGAACAGGAAACGGCCATCCGAAATATGCCGGATCTTTCGGAAGCGGAAAAACAGGAAAAAATCAGGTTGCTCCAGGATCAGCTCTATGGTGACAGGGCAGAGGCCATCCGGGAGGATCAAGCATTCGCCCGCCGGCATAATGAAAACATGCAGCAGGCAATCGAAGCCGTGAAATCGCTACCGGATCATCCCTGAAATAATTGTAGTCGATTTCTTGCTTTTGCCGTCATTCCGGCGGAGGCCGGAATCCAGTGATTTTAGAAACTTGTAGATTGCGACTGACGCCTTGTACCCCTTGCCGGCCTTCGCCGGAATGACGAATACGGGACTTTTTACGAATTCATCATTTCTGGACAAATGCAGTTTTACCAGCCGGTAAATCCATCCCCAGCGCTTCCCGCACTTTTTTCGCAAGCGCCACCCGTGAAAAAGGCTTCTGAATAAAATACACCCCTTCGTCTAACACGCCGTGGTGGGCAATGACGTCGGCGGTGTAGCCGCTCATGAACAGGCGCTTGAGATCGGGATAGATAGACAGCAGGTTGCCGGACAGGTCCCAGCCGTTCATTTCGGGCATGACCACGTCGGTCATAAGCATGTGAATCTCTCCGGTGTGTTCATGGGCCAGGCGAATGGCATCAGACGGGGTGGCGGCGGCCAAAACGGTATAGCCCAGTCTTTCGAGCATTATCGCCGTCATTTTCAGAATCGCCTGCTCGTCTTCCACCAGCAGGATGGTCTCGTGGCCGCGCGCCACCGGCAGGTCCGGCCCATTCTCCGGCAAGTGCGCCGATTTGGCCGCGTGCCGGGGCAGATAGACCTTGAAGGTCGTCCCCTGGCCCGGTTCGCTGTAGACATTGATGAAGCCGTTGTTCTGCTTGACCATGCCGTAAACCGATGCCAGCCCCAGGCCGGTTCCCTTGCCTATTTCCTTGGTGGTGAAGAACGGCTCGAACAGATGGCTCAGGGTCTCCCGGTCCATGCCGCATCCGTTGTCGCTGACCGCCAGCAGCACGTAATCGCCGGGCACGGATCCCGGGTGATCGGCGCACCAGGCTTCGCCAAACACGATATTGTCCGTCTCGATGGTGATCTTGCCCACGCCCGAGATGGCGTCTCTGGCGTTGACGCACAGGTTGGCCAGGAGCTGGTCGATCTGGGAGGGGTCCACCTTGACCGGCCCAAGGTTTCTGCCGGGTTTCCAGTGCAGGTCCATGTCCTCGCCGATGAGCCGGCGCAGTATCTTGAGCATTCCTTCCACGGTTTTGTTGATGTCGATGACCTTGGGGGCAATGGTCTGCTTGCGGGCAAAGGTCAGCAATTGCCGGGTCAGGTCCGCCGAACGCTCGGCGGCCTTGTGGACTTCCTGAAGGTTGGCAAACAGCGGCTGCGCCGTGTCCATCTCCTCTAAGGCCATCTCCGTTTGGCCCAGAATCACGCCGAGCATGTTGTTGAAATCGTGGGCCACGCCGCCGGCCAGGCGGCCGACGGATTCCATTTTCTGGGCTTGCTGAAGCTGGGCGCTTACCCGTAAGTGTTCCGTGATGTCTCTTTTGGCCGCTATATAATTAATAATACGGCCTGCGGTATCATACACCGGTGAAATCGTGACGTCTTCCGTATATAGCGAGCCGTCTTTTTTTTTGTTAATCATGCGGCCGCTCCATATTCTGCCGGAAGAGATGGTGCTCCATAACTGCTGATAAAACATTTCGCTTTGATGCCCGCTTTCCAACAGGCTGGGATTTTGACCGATCGCCTCGGCCTCCGTGTACCCCGTGACTCGTTCGAATGCCGGGTTGATATACTGAATGGCCCCTTCCGGATCCGTTATCATGATAACCTCACCGATATGCTCTATGGCAGCCATCAAACGTTCCCGCTCCGCTTCCGCCTGTTTCCGCTCGGTGATGTCACGACTAATGATGAGTATGCCGGTGGGTCGCTGCTCCTTATCGCGAATAAAGGAACATGCTGCTTCTACCCAGACAATGGAAACATCCTGTTTGTTTTGTTGAATTTCAACCGTACGCATCCTGTTGGGATCTGCGGTCCCGGAGGCTTCCAACTGCCTTTCTTCCTCAAAAATTTCCAAAACTTCCTGATATGACTCCGCGGTTAGTATGTCTTCCATGGAATGTTGCAATGCCTCTTCAACCGTATACCCGGTAAGCCTTGTTATGGAAGGACTGACATAGGTAAGCTTGAGATCCAGGTCCAGAACGGAAATAACATCGGACATATTTTCAGCAATAAGCCGGTATTTTTTCTCACTCTTCCGCAGTGCATCTTCAGATTGCCTGCGTTGGGTGATGTCATGATAATTTCCAATAATTCCCTGAATGTCGGGATCATGCAACAAATTAACAGCAGAAAATTCGATCCATTTGTAACTGCCGTCCCTGCACCGGTATCGGTGCTGCGATGTGCCGATGGCACCGGGTTTATCCATGAGGTCGAAAATAAATTTCCTCGCGGGCGCCAGGTCATCGGGGTGCACATTATCCCAGGTGCTGACGCCTACAACTTCTTCCGGCTTCCAGCCAAACCATTTTTCAATATTGGGGCTTTTGTATCGGTTGATTCCATCCTGATCAATGATGACGATCACATCCCCTATGTTTGCCAACATTTTGTCCTGTCGGGCTTTGTTTGCACCTAACGCCTCCTCAAATTTTTTGCGATGCGTGACGTTTCTTGTATTGAAGATGATTTTTTGCGGGATACCGTTTTTATCGGTTAAAATTTTTCCCGCTGTCTCAAGCCACAGGTAAGATCCATCCTTGCTGAGGTATCGGTATTCAACCTTATCTGAATTCCCTGTTGTTCTGGCGTTATTATATTTTTCAAGCACACGTGGCAGGTCCTGGGGATGGACAAAATCCATTATGTTTCTGCCGGTCAGAAAATCCGCGTCATAGCCCAGGGTTTCATGTGCTTTTCCCGCGAAAATGAAGTTTCCTTCCATATCTGTCAGCGAGACCATGTCAAGCATGTTTTGGGCGATTGTGGTATAAAGCGCCGTCTTCTCATTTTGTGTCTCAATGATATGGCGCAATTCATTATTTTCGGTTTCCAGAACATCTATTTTAGCCTGCATTGCGATAACTTTATGGTGGAGATCTTTTTGGGTCATGTGCGTGATCCTAAATTAGATAATCAGTGGCGCCGGGGTCATTGTCAGAAATTTTCGACTTGCCTCGGCCCGTTTGCGCTCGGTGATGTCGCGGACGGTGGCCTGGAGCAGCAACTATTAACGTCAGCACATCCAATATATGCTCCGCATTGCTACAACTGAAGTTTCCCTGATAACCAGAATTTGTCTTATTTGCGGGACGCCCTTAACTTATTTCAGGATTGAATTTTAAACCGATCCATATAGTTCATAGCTGGTGTTTCTTCCACCACCCGGATTTTTCACCAGGATACCTTTGGCCACCAGGTCGGCGATATCGCGTTTTGCTGTTTCACGGGTGGTCCTGGTGATCCCCCGGTATTTGCGGTTGGTCAGCCCGCCTTCGAATCCGCCGGGGCCGGCTTCAAATAATCTGTTGATCACTTTTTTCTGGCGGTCGTTCAGGTTCAGGTGGGAGATCTGCTGCCACAGGCGGGCCTTTTCTTGCGCTTTTTGCACTTCGGCGCCGGAATGCCGGATTGCCCGTTCAAGGCATTGAAGAAACCAGACGATCCATTCGGTAATATCACCGGTTCCCTTTTGCGTGCGTTCCAGGATGTCATAGTAAGCGTCGCGTTCGGCATTGATCTGGGCGGACATGCTGTACAGCCGGCAACCGTTTTTTTCGTCCTGGGCGAGCGCCATATCGGTTATCGCTCTTGTTACACGTCCGTTGCCGTCCTGGAAAGGATGAATGGTCACAAAGCGGAGGTGGGCCGCCGCGGCGCGCACCAGGCCGTCTGTAGTTTTCTCCGATGATGTGAACCAGTCAAGGAACTGTTCGACCTCATCGTCGATTCGATGTGCCGGCGGCGCCTCGAAGTGAACCTTTTCCTTTCCGATCGGACCGGAGACGACCTGCATCGGGTCTTCCTCTTGCCGGCGCCAGTCGCCTGTGACAACCGGGTTTATTCCCGAATATCCGGTGGGGAAAAGGGCCGCCTGCCAGCCCTTGAGTCTTTCGAAAGTGAGCGGCAGCATGTACTTTCGTGTTGCATCCAGGAGCATTTCAATCAGGCCGTCAATACCTCTTTCAGCAACGGGCAAGCCGACTGTCGGCAGCCCCAGACGGCGGGCGACCGATGAGCGAACAGAGTCGCGATTGATCTTTTCGCCTTCTATGGCCGCCGTGGTGATGGCTTCATCGGTGAGGACCTCGGACTGCAATTCCAATTCGAAGCATGCGGATTCGCTGAGCAGCATTCCCTGTGCCTGCCGCGCTTTTCCCAGGGGGTGCAGAAGTTCCGCGCTGTCCCAGTAAAGGTCAGGCCAGGATGGCGTCTTCCAGATGTATTGAACCATTTTTTACTCGCAGATGAACAGTAATTGCACTTATGTACAACGGCTTTTTATGGGCGTGTCAAAGGGAGCATGACCCGATTGTCGATTTAAACGGGTCATTTTTTGACCCAATTATGAGGGGTAAATGGGTCATTGTCCAGAAATATTTTGGCGGGCTTGAAGTTTTTGCTTTTCGGTTTGGTGTTTTCGGATCATTCGCAAAGGGCAGAGCAGGTTCCGAAAGTGATGTGGATATTATCGTCGAATTGTTAGATGCAATGGCTCAACTTCATGAATATCAAAGCTTGATTTCGGAAGGTATAGAGGATTGTAGGTGTAACAATATGGGCTGATTTTATTTCTGGCCCAGAAAATCTTTTGGTTCGATATCCGCTTGTTTCAAAATAGCCCTTAATGTGCCTTCTGGCATGTCCCCGGAGTGATTGGGAATTGTTGTATAGCGATTTGTTTGCGCATTGTACCAGATTTCGTGACTTCCCGCCGCCTGCCGGTCAAATACGAACCCGAAAGCTTTCAGTCTCTTAATAATTTCCCGGTATTGAAAACCAGCTAATCGTCCCATATCAAGCGTTTACAATCAGGGGGTAATCGAATGAGTCGTCAAGGGAAGTCAGCTTGGGATTTCCTGAACGACCGGATTGGGCTTCGATCAGTTTCCGGGCAACATCTCTTGCGATTTCCAAAGCTTCGGTAGCAGTTCGGCCCTGCGCTACCAGCCCCTGAACATCGTCCGAAGTCGCCAGGTAAATGCCCTCCGGAAGTTTTTCGATATGAATGTTGATAATTTTTTCCATTATGCTTTTCTCCAGCAGGGTTTTGAGAGATTTGATCGTGTCCATTCTAATGCTCGTTTACGGATAATGCAAATCAGTTTTGTTATTTCATATCTTTTGAATTTTGATAAGGCAGGTTTCTCATCAGCTGTCCGGAATCCGCACCTCAAACATCAACGGCCAGTTCTTTCCAGTGATATAAAAGGTCCGGGCGGCTGGATCGTAGGCGATGCCGTTGAGCGCATCCCTTTCGCTGCGGGGTTTTGCGGTCTGGACAAGGGGGGTGCAGTCGATTGTTCCGGTAACCGTCCCCGATGCCGGGTCAATGACATAGATGTTGTCGCTGTACCAGACATTGGCATACAGTTTCCCGTCAGCATATTCGAGTTCGTTTAGCCGGGTCAGTGGTTTGCCGTTGCAGCGGACCGGGACGGTTTTGATAATTTCGAACTTTTTATTGCGATGGTAGAGTGTATCCGTGCCGTTGCTCATGTAGTAAATCTCGCCGTCCGTTGCCAGCCCCCAGCCTTCTCCCTGGTACGCATGTTCTGCCAGGGGCGTGAAATCCTGCTGCGAAAATACCAGTGCCCGCTCGGAATGCAAACTCAGCACCACCAGGTGATCGTCCATCAGCGCAAGCCCCTCGGCGAAGATATCGTCGAGTGGCAGCAGGCGTTCCACCGTGCCGTCTTTCGGGTCGATGCGGCGCAGTGAAGAGCGGCCGAAAAGGCCGGTGCTTTCATAGAGTTTTCCCGATGCATAGACAAGCCCCTGGGTAAACGCCTCCGGATCATGGGGGAGGGTGCGCAGTATCCGGGGGCGGACAGGGTCATTTGAGCAGACGGGGGTCTTCGGCTGGGCGTAAGCGCATCCGCTTTGGGCCAGGAGAAGCAGGATGGAGAGTAGAAAAGAGAATCTGGTCATCTGCTTTGCTGTGTGGAATTTTTGCATGGATGGTTTCTTTGTGATTGAATGTATTGTTTCGGTTGAGAATATTTTCAAATTATGATTTGTTTCGGCGTGGCTGGTCAACCACAGAGAACACAGAGGTCACAGAGATAAGTGTTTTAAATAAATTCATTTCTCTGTTACTCCGTGACCTCTGTGGTTAAAACGGATTTGGACTTTTCACGCCGCCATCAAAATTATTGACTCTCACCAAAAGTATCATTATGATACTTTATGCAGGAATCTGAGATCTTGATAAAATATAAACCTGCTTACAATCTGGAAACAGCACAAGAATTAATCAAATCAGATGATACGCGCAAGATTTCAATGAATGCGCATAAGGGCGCGAACTCCATTGGTTACAGTTTGCCGGAATAAAAAAAAATGAAATTACATGAAGGAATTGTCTGTCCTGTTTGCGAAATGGGCAATTTATCAAAAGCTCAAAAGGATATTGAGTTTGAGTATAAAGGGAACATCATTAATTTTAACAGGTCCGTATGCTCCTGCCCGGAATGCGGAGAAGAGTTTCTTGATTCTTCTGATCAAAAGAAAATCGACAAAGAATTAACTGATTTTCGAAGAAGGATCGATGGATTGTTGACCTCTTCTGAAATCAGGCAGATTCGGGAAAAATTCGGCTATACGCAAGTTGAATTTGCAAAGATTTTAAAAGTAGGTGAGAAAAATTTTGCACGATATGAATGTGGTCAGGCAACCCAAAGCCGTTCAATGGATAGCTTGCTTAAGGTTTTAAATCATTCCCCAGTATCCATTGAAGTTATTGGTGGGAAGTTTTGTCGGAAAAAATGGCGAAGAGATGGCATTACCAGCGAAGTTAACCTGGAGTTCTGAAATATTGGAGTGCTGAACGAAAACGCCTTTTTTGCCAATATCTGCGTTCAGCTTACGGGAATGTTCGAGCTATTCTAAAATAAAATCACTGTTGGTGATTCCTTTCGGCTTAATCTCATATAATCTTCAATGCAAAAACCCCTGAGCAGACAGACCGGTATCATCGAGGAAACCCTTTACGGCATTGTGGATCGGGTGACGTTTCATAATGCGGAAAATGGGTGGGCGGTACTGCGGGTGCTTCCGTTCAACAATCCGCACCAGCAGGAAACGGTGATTGTGCACCAGATGAATGTGTTTGCCGGGGCCACGATGGAATTCAAGGGGGCCTGGACGCATCACAAGCAGTATGGGCGCCAGTTCCAGGCCGTCGAGGCGATCGAGAAGAAGCCGGCCACGACCGCGGCGTTGGAAAAATACCTTGGTTCGGGGCTGATCAAGGGGGTGGGTCCGAAAACCGCCAGGAAAATCGTCCAACATTTTGGAAAAGAGACCCTGGCGGTGTTTGAAGAAGCGATTGAAAAGCTGGTCCAGGTCCCGGGCATCGCCGACAAGAAGCTGGAAATGATCAACACCGCCTGGACCGAGCACCGGGCGATCCGGGAAGTGATGATGTTTCTCCAGTCCCACGGCATCAGCACCCTTTTTGCCGTCCGTATTTACAAGGAGTACGGGGACAATGCCATACAGCGGGTCACCGATGACCCGTATCGGCTGGCCGGCGATTTTTACGGCATCGGGTTTTTCTCCGCGGACAAGGTGGCGCTCAGTATCGGCCTGGCGACCGACAGCATCCAGCGGATCACCGCCGGCATCCGGCACGTGCTGGCGGCCAGCCGGGATTTCGGCCATTGCTTTTTGACCGAGGCCCAGATCGAGGTGCAGGTCCAGGAACTGCTGGGCTTGGACCTGGCGGACCGGCTGCCGGGGCTGCTCCGGCAGATGGAGCAGGAGAAGATGCTCATGGTGCGCGAGCTGGCCGTCGAAGAAGAAAAGCAGCGGTGCCATTATTCCAAAACCCTTTATTATGATGAGCTCTATGTGGCCAGGAAGGCAAGTGGCATCGGCGGCGCTGTATCGATTGACAAACAGCGCGTGGAAGACTGGATCAGCCGGTATTGCCGGGCGACGAACATTTCCCTGAGCGACGAGCAGGCGGCTGCCGTCAAGCGCATTGCGGGGGAACGATTTTCCATCCTGACCGGCGGCCCCGGATGCGGCAAGACCACCACCACGCTGGTGATCGTCCGACTCCTGGAAGCGATGAAGAAAAAGGTGCTCCTTGCGGCCCCCACCGGCCGGGCGGCGCAGCGGATGACCGATGTGATCGGCCGGGAATCGAAGACCATCCACCGGCTGCTGGAATGGCAGCTCGGCGCCTTCAAGAAAAACGAGGAAGATCCGTTAAAGGTTGATTTCCTGAAACGAATGCTCCATGCTCGATATCAGCCTGACGGCATCCCTGCTGAAGGCGGTGCCGGATACCAGCCAGGTCCTGTTCATAGGGGATGCGGACCAGCTGCCGTCGGTCGGCGCCGGCAATGTGCTTAAGGATTTGATCGCATCCGGAAAAATCCCCTGTTTCCGTCTGACCGAGATTTTCAGGCAGGCACAGGCCTCCCGGATCATCAGCTATGCCCACCAGATCAACAGCGGACAGATGCCTGCCATCGATTCCCCGTTTAACAAACCGGAAATCTGGCGGAACGGAACCGATTGCTTTTTCATCGATTCCGATGAGGTCACCGGTGAGCAGATCCGGTTTATCACACAGATCAAGCGGTTTTACGACATCCGGACAGACGCGCTGGAATACGCATCCGGGGAGGACCCGTATGCCTTTCGCGTCCATGAACAGGTCGTCCCCTATGAGACCGAAATAACGATTCCCCAGAAATTCCGGCATGTCGATCCGGAAACGGTCTACCGGTCCGAAACCCGGGTGGAGGAATTGATGGCGGTGTTGAAAAAGGTGCATCCGTGGTCGTCGCTGCACTACAACCTTTCCGCCGTCGATATTGTCCGCAAACTTTATACCGAGTGGATCCCGAAGTATTTTGGCAACCGTTGCGAAATCCAGATCCTGTCCCCCATGACCCGGGGGAGCATGGGAACGCTCAGCATCAACCAGATGATCCAGGAAACGGCAAATCCGGCAAAGGAAGGAATCTGCCAGTTGAAGGTGGGGGAACGGATTTTCCGGCAGGGCGACAGGGTCATTCACCGGCGGAACAATTACAACCTGGGGGTCTTTAACGGCGACATCGGCATCATCAGGGAGATCGACAACCGGGAACTGACCTGCACGGTCTCGTTTTTCCCGGATGGGCGAACCGTTTTTTACCAGAAAGAAGACATCGTGGAACTCGATCTCGCCTATGCCATCACGATCCACAAATCCCAGGGAAGCGAATTTGAAATCGTCATTATCCCGGTGCTGACCCAGCATTTCAAGATGCTGTTCCGGAACCTCATCTACACAGGATTGACGAGAGCGAGAAAATGCGCGTTTTTCGTCGGCACCCGAAAGGCGCTGGCCATGGCGGTGAAAAACCAGGATACCAGCCAGTGGCAGACGGCGTTAAAGGAGTTGGTGATGGAGTTGTCGGGTGGGGAGTGGCGGAATTGAGGGGGGGTTGTTCATTATAAAAGAACAGGGGCGATTCGTGAATCGCCCTGGTGATGGAGTTAGATAGATGAATACAGAGACAAAACCGATATCTTACGGTTCTGTTTGAAAGTAATTGTTTTTTTCCGGATGAGGATAAACCCCATCTCTATGAAGCTTGCGAGAAACGGAGGTTTTTGCAGGGCGGGGTTTATTCCCGCCCGCATGAAATGGCAAACCGGAGTTTTCCGGATAACCCTGATGGTTTATTCAATTTGTTAACACCCACCTTAAAAAAATTCTTCGAAGACGCCTGCGGCATCGTGCACGGTGATACATGGTATTGTCGTCGCCGTTGAAGATTCCTTCGGGTTTTTGAGGTGTTTTTTTTGGGGTGTTGATGGCGGGGTGTTTTTTTCCTCATCCCGGGCTTCTCCCAGAGGGAAGGAGGCCCGGCATTCTTCAGGAATGAGAAGGGAACCACTTAGAACTTGGGCATTCTCAAAAAAATGTAAAGGAAGCCGCTCAATAAGCCCTTCTCCGTGGAGAAGGGCTTTTAGCGTTTATTCGATGGTTTGGAATTTCTCTTTGGGGGCGCCGCAGATGGGGCATTTGTCCGGGATTTTTTTTTCGGTGACGTAGCCGCAGACCTGGCAGACATGGTAGGCCTTGACGATGTCCTTGATGACGTTGTACATGGCGCGTTCGTAGAGTTTGGCGTGGTAGCTTTCCGCGTCCCGGGCTTGGCTGAAGGTCATGATTGCTGCGGTTTCGCCTTCGTCTTCGGCGTCTTTTATGAAGTTTGGATATTCGTTCTGGCTGATCGACTGCTCGCGTTGGAACGATTTTTCCAGGTTGGTATCCGTATCTTTTACCATAAATTCCTTGAGCAGCTGCATGTGACGGGTCGCATGGACCCGCTCGGCCTCGGCAATGGATCGAAAGAGCAGGGCCACCTGCTGCACGTCTTCTTCTTCGGCTTTTTCCGCATAGGCCAGCAGCCGGAAATATGCCTTTGCCTCGCCGACAAACGCGGTATACACATTATCCTTCGTTTTTTCTTTCATGAAAACCTCCAGATTGTCGAGTGTGAAATTCTTTTCGTGTCCAGCGTCAACTTTCACTAAGCAGTATTGTGCTAAAGAAACAATATAACAGCACTTTATCCGAAATGACAAATTTGCGAATGGAAATCCGCTGGAATTATCGGCGACAGTGCCGGTTTTTGTAGGTCGGGATTCACATCCCGACGCCCTTCGTCACGACGGCAAATATATCGGGTTTGACATCTGATCTGCTTATCTGTCAGGCTCCCGTAATAACGTCACTGGTGCCAGGCAGATAACCAGAATTCATTGTTCAGCGAGCAGTGTTTTTAAAGAAAACATATTAAAACTGATGAACATGTAAAAAGTCCAAATTCCGTCATTAATTACCGAATCGTCATTCGGGTGATGTCACGCGTTTCCGTATCCACGATGCAGAAAGCCGGCTCCTGGTCCTTGCCCATGATATCGCCGGGGTTGAACAGGATGGTTTCGCCGAGCTTGTCGTGGTACGGCTGGTGGGTGTGGCCGAAAAAGACCATGTCGTATTTGCCCGTGGCCGCCAGCCCTTCGGCAAACAACCCTTCATGGACAAAGGCGATCTTAACGCCGTCGAGTTCGATGCGGCCGAGCTGGCCGTACAGGGTGATCAGGCCATTGCTCTCCGCGGCGGTCCGGGCCAGCAGGAACTGATC
>JAGXHH010000237.1 GCA_024636355.1 Desulfobacteraceae bacterium
CAACCAAATCGGAATACCGGCAGCGGATCGACCACCTGCTCGAAATGGTGGGACTGCACCCCGGCATGGCAAACCGGTATCCGCACGAATTTTCCGGCGGGCAGCGGCAACGGATCGGCATTGCACGGGCGATTTCCGTAAATCCCCGGTTTATCGTCTGCGATGAGCCGGTATCCGCGCTCGATGTCTCCATCCAGGCCCAGATTGTCAACCTGCTCGAACGGCTGCAACGGGAACTCGGCCTGACCTGCCTGTTTATCGCCCATGACCTGGCAGTGGTAAGACATATCAGCGACCGGATTGCCGTGATGTATCTCGGGAGTATCGTGGAAATGGCGAACCGGGCCGACCTCTACGACCGTCCGGCCCACCCGTATACCCGGGCGCTGCTGTCGGCCGTTCCGATCCCGGACCCGGAGGCGGAAGCCAAAAGAGAACATGTGGCGCTTGCCGGAGAAGTGCCGAGCCTGCTCGATCCGCCACGGGGATGCAAATTTCATCCCCGGTGCCCCCGGGCGTATGCGGCCTGTCGGGAAGCGGCGCCGGCATTGATGCAGAAGGGAAATGGGCACTGGGTGGCGTGTCATGCAATATAGGGGCGTTCGTGAACAGGGCGATTCGTGAATCGCCCCTACGAATGACCAAAGATGCAAACGATGTAGGGGCGATTCACGAATCGCCCTTCCGGAATGGGGCAGAATGTCGAAACTTCAACCCCTGTTCTTCCCAAAGGGCCCCTGAAAAAATACCAAAAAACTTTATCCAAAAACGGAGGTCGCATGAAACGAAAAGCCGCCGCAAACAGAATCCCGGTATTCCGGGGATTGCTGTTTTTTTTGCTACTTCTGTGCCTTCCATTCCCCGCTGTTGCGGAAACCGATACAAACATCAACCCGGACGGATGGCAGGTCTGGGGAGAAGACTACTGGCCGACCGCACCGGTCCGGGGCGGCACAGCGCGGGCGGCTTCCCCCGTGTACATCGGCCTGATGAACCCCAATCATTTTCCGGTGCTCGACTGGTTTTCCATGAGCTTCATGTATGAGAAACTGATCAACTCGGATGCCAACCAGCGGCCGACAGTCCCGTGGCTGGCCCAATCCTGGGAATACCTGGATGATGTCACGGTCCTGATGAAACTGCGGGAAGGGGTGCGCTTCCATGATGGAACAGAATTTAATGCGGAAAGCCTGAAATACCAGATGGAATGGGTATTAGACGCAAAGAACCGGGCATGGACCCGGACCTGGCTCGAGCCGTTGAAATCCGTCGAAATCGTAGATGAATATACGGTCAAGTGGCATTTTAAAAGGCCATGGGGCGCTTTTTTGGGGACCATCGCGAGTGTTCCGGGCTTCATGATCTCTAAAAAAGCCCTCGAGGCTGACAGCGCCATCGAGGAAGCCAAACACCTGGAACGGTTGATGGTCACCGCTGAACGAAAGCTCAAGGAAGCCGGCAAAGAAAAGGCCTCATCTGCTGATGCCGCACAGGAGAAACTCCGGCAGGCCGAAGAATACCTGGCGGAACTCCAGGCCAGGCAAAAAGAAGTCAGCAAACTGGCCGAGGGCGCACGACCTCTTGACAGCCATCCGGTTGGCACCGGTCAGTATACGCTCGAAGCGGCCAGCCACGGCAATTACATCAAATTGAAACGAAATCCGAACTGGTGGTTCGGAAAAAGCATCGGCATGCCGGATATGCCCTATTTTGACGGCCTCAAAGTGACCGTCATCCCCGATCCATCGGTTCGCCTGGCCAACCTGAAGGCCGGAGCGCTCGATTTCATTGTCCTCAACCCCCGCCAGTACCGGATGGTCAAGAGCGATGCCAAAATCGATGTCAACGTCTATCCCTTCAATATGCTGTTTTACCTGACGCTCAACCACGCCAAAGGCCCGTGCAAAGACATTCGCGTCCGAAAAGCAATTTCTCATGCCATCGACCGCAAGGCGCTTGTCGTCGGGACCCAGTTCGGCCAGGCGCGGACCGCAAGCTGCCTGTACCCGGACGATCACTGGGCCCATAACCCCGACCTGGAACCGGTTGAATACAACCCCGAACTGTCAAGAAAGCTGCTGGCTGAAGCCGGCTACCCGGATGGATTGACGATAGAAGGCTTTTCGCTCAACATCCCGGAAACCCAGACGTTTTCAAAAGCGATCATGGGCATGCTCGATGATGTGGGCATTACATGGAAACCGTCATTCCTGGGGATCACCGGGATGGCGGAACCCTTCCGAAAACTCGATTTCGATATTATCGGCAGCATCTACCCGCTGGTCCAGGAACCGGACCATATCGCATCCCTGCTCTACCAGCCGGACAGTTTTTTCAACAACGGGCGAAGCCGGAATGAAAAGGCGATCGAATTGATCAATGCGGGCCGCGTAGAGGTCGATCCTGAAAAAAGAAAACAGATCTATTTCGACCTGGAAAAAGTTCTATATGACAACTACGAGGATGTCTGGCTGTTTTATCCCAACGCCATACTGGCAACTAACAAGAACTTCCAGGGGTTTAATGTCGAACTGTTCAAAAAATACGGCGAAGCCTATTTCTTCTCCCATCCCATGTGGTTCAAGGACGGCCATCCCTGATGGCACAAGTTAAACGTCCCATCTACTGCGTTGCCGTCTTTTTTCATCCGCTCAACATACAGGGTGTATGCCCTCGCGCATGAAAAAACACGGCGCCTTGTATATGGAACGTTTAACTTAGCCATCAGTTCTTCGATGAAACCTGGTGCTATCGTGAAAGCGGGCGTCGGGATGTGAATCCCGACCATATCGGGTTGGAAACCCGACCGGGCGGGGATAATCCCCGCCCGGGGGCGATTCGTGAATCGCCCCTACGAATGACCCTCGCACCTCTTTCGATTACCGGGAATCGCCCTTGATCCGGATTTCCGACTTCTTCAGTAACGGAAGGAAGACTTCCCGGGTATTGGGCATCATTTCAATATTGTTCTGTTTGCACTGGTAGGCGCACTGGCCGCAGCCGATGCATTTATCCGGGTTTATGAACGCCTTTTTGTCGATTACCGAAGCCGCGGTGGTCGGGCAGTAGCGCTGGCACGAACTGCACCCTTTGCAGGTTTCGGGATCGATAACCCGGGCCATGTAATGGCTTTTGTATTTCAGCGGCATGGCCCCCATGTTATACGGTCTTAACATGCCGCAGCAGTCCCAGCAGCAGTTGCAGATGGCGACCACCGGCAGGTTGGTATCGTCTTTTTCATGAATGACCGTATGCATCGCCCCCTTGTCCCGCACCTTCTTCAAAATCTCGAACGCCTCGGTCCTGGAAATATGCCGCCCGTAACCATAGCTGGCCCATTGCCTGGCGACATCGCCGAAAATAATGCAGGATTCTTCGGCAACCTTGTGACGGCAACCCCGGTCGAGCACCTCGCCCATATGCCGGCAGACGCACGGAAACACGTGAATGCTGTCCTGCCGGCCGAACGCTTCGATCAGATCGTTGACCGTCGCTGTCGGATAGACATATGAATCCGGGGCAGCGGCCGCCGTATGGATCGGTATGGTCCGCCTGGCGTCCGTTGCGCCGGCCGTATCCATCATGCCGACCGACTGGCTCGTCTTGAGGATCGGTTTCAGGATTGCATTCTGCACCCCCCGGAAAGGGGTAATATTGAACCGCTTGAAAAAGCTCATATATTCATTGAATTTACGTGAAAATTCCGTCTCAAGGGGATTGCCGATCAGGTAATGCATCTGGACCTCAAACCATCCGACCGCGATGGCATTCAACTGGTAGTGCTCCCGGCCGTTGTCATCGGACTGCGCGTGAACGAACCCTTTTCGCTTCAGGGTATTGAAAAACGGTTCAAAAGCGGCATCGGACATGCAGCTCGTTTCCCGTGCCTGCGCATACGTCTGCGGCTCGGTTCCCATCTGCACGAGATAATCGAGCTCTTCGTCGGCCAGCACCAGATCCATCGCTTCGAGCAGGGGCGGCGCGATAATGAAGAATCGGTTGTTCTGCTTGCTCATCCGGCCGGCAAGGGTTTTAAGCTTTTTCTTTCTGGAGGGAGAAATGGGTGACTGTGTCATTCGGGAACCTTCTTTTTTAATAGATTTAAAAGTTGAGCCGTATGCGTCGGCTTCGTAGGGGCGATTCACGAATCGCCCGCCCCTGCCCGACCTGAAAAGACCGGATCACAACCTTTCGATAATCCGGGCTGCCCGGGCGCCGGAATGAGCCTCCTGCTTTCCGCCATATTCTCACGAACAGTCTAATTTAATACTACTTTGAACGCTATGCCGAAATACCCCGGATGTCAATTTTTATAAGAATTCAGCAGTTCGCCCCTGCGACTGACCAGCAACCTGCAGCCCTGTGATCCAATTCGTTTTCTGCGTCGTTTTACTTTTCGGAAGCGATATTTCACAACCGGATATTTTTACTTGCATCTAACTATAATTAAGCTAAATTAATGTGGTATTTGCAATTATCAAATTTTTAATTGAGGACGGGCAACTTGATCAGACGAGAAATCGGCCAGGAGGATAAAGACAAGCAGGCCCTTCGCAAGCGCCGCCTCGGGATGGCATTTTTGACGTACATGGTCCCGTTGGCAGTTGTTGCGCTCTTCTGGTCTCAGGGCATGATTCCGCTGGAGCTTGTTTTTTATTACGCGCTTTACTCGATACTGATCCACCTCGGCTTTCTTCTTTTACTCCATACTAACTTTAATTTGAAATTCCGTGATCCCAGCCTGACCGCCCAGCAGATGGTGGGATCGATCATACCCGCTTTGTGGGTGATGTATTTTCTGGCAGACGGCCAGGCGCGCGCAATTTTTGTGGTGGTTATCGCTGCCCCTCTCATGTTCGGGATACTTGCCCTCAATACCCGGCAGTTCATCAAGGTGGCATCCTGGTTCTTTTCCGGCTACATCCTCCTGATTCTGAGCCTCTGGTTGACCAGGCCGGAGGTGCTGACAGGCCCACTGGAATTGATCCAGGCCATCGCTTTCGTCCTTATTCTGGTTACATCCTCGATCATCGGCGGCTTTATTTCCGGCCTGCGGGAAAAACTCAAAAACCGCAACCAGGAGTTAAAGGTAGCCCTTGCCACGATAGAAGAAATTGCCAGTCTCGATGCCCTGACGGGGATTTACAACCGCCGTCGCCTCTTTGAAATTTTACACCAGGAAGTCAACCGCTACAAGCGCGCCCAGGGACCTTTCAGCGTCTGCATACTCGACATCGATCATTTCAAGCAGGTCAACGATCTGCACGGGCACCTGGCCGGTGATGAAATCCTGCGCCGGATTGCCGGCAGCATCACCGGAAATCTAAGGAGCATCGACTGTTTTGGTCGGTTTGGCGGTGAAGAATTCCTGATGGTTCTGCCGCAGACCACCCTCGAAGGAGCCACGATAAAATCGGAAAGAGTCCGCCTGCAAGTGGAATCGTTGCGCTTTCCGGATATCTCCGAAGATTTCCGGGTTACGATATCCATAGGTGTTGCCGAGTACCGGGAGCCGGAGGATATCGATGAAACCATTGACAGGGCGGATAAGTGCCTGTATCTCGCTAAAGACCACGGGCGCAACCAGGTAGTAAATGAGAAGACAAAATCTCTCGCATAACCGGCCGGGAAACGTATTGAATTCTGGAGGGTCCTGAAAAATGAATGCACCTCGGAAAGTCATCCTCCGGGAAGTGGCCTTAAGAGACGGCCTGCAATCGGAAAAACGATTTATCCCGACTGAACAGAAGCTGGAACTGATCCGGACGTTGGCCGCAGCCGGCGTAAAACACCTGGAAACCACATCTTTTGTCAGTCCCCTGGCAATCCCGCAATTGCGTGATGCCGCCGAACTGATGGCCCGGGTGGAGCGGGAGCAGCTCGAGCACGAAGTCATGGTCCCCAACCTGAAGGGCGCGCAGCGCGCCATCGATGCCCGGGCGGATCGGCTGATCCTGTTTGTCTCGGCAACCGATGCCCACAACCGGGCCAATGTCCGGCGAAGTGTTCGTGAATCGATGTCCGACGCGGATGCGATCTTTTCATTGGCGAACGACCACCGGGTGCCGGTGGCCGTCGCCATTGCGGTCGCTTTCGGCTGCCCGTACCAGGGGCCGGTTTCCCGCTCCGACGTATTCGAGATGGCACGCCATTTCGCCGAGCGGGGGGCCGACCGCATCACCCTTGCCGATACGAGCGGACTGGCGAACCCGGCACAGGTTTCCGATATGGTCGCCTTTTTCAGGGGCCGATTGCCCGACGTGGCGTTCTGTCTTCACCTGCACAACAACCGGGGAATTGCCATGGCCAATCTTTATGCGGGTTATCTTGCCGGGATCGACCTGTTCGACACATCTTTGGGCGGCATCGGGGGGTGTCCCAATATCCCCCAGGCGGCCGGCAATCTGGCGACAGAAGACGCGGCGTTCATGTTCGAAGCGATGGGTGTTGAAACGGGCCTGGATCTCACCGGATTGATAACGGCCGCCCGGATGCTCGAAGAAATCCTCCAGCACCCCCTGCCCGGGCAGGTAATGAAAAGCGGCCTGCCGGAGGTCCGACCCACCTTCTTGGTTTGAAAAAGAATTGCAAGAGCCTGGGGATCATCCGTATATTTTCAAAGCTAGTATAAATATTTTGCCGGCTGTCCGGGAGAGTTCCTGGCAGCTGGCAAATACGTTACCGGGGGATCTTTTCAAGCGCATATTATTTCATGCGTGAAGAAATGACGTGGTCCTTTCCACTTTACTTCTCGACGTTCTGACTGAAACCCTTGAGGAATTTGCCGACGGCTTCACCGGCTTCTTCCGGCGACATGTCTTCAAACTGCTTTGCCTGCCTTTCTGCGGACTGCATCTCAATTTCCCATTGTTCCATATTCTGCGCCATCTTCCGGCCGGCAACCTCCGCACTCAGCGACATCATCGCCAGTACTGCGCCCATTATGCCGAAGGCAATCCAGGCGGTTTTCGGCTTGATATCGTGAACCTCTATGCTGACGAGAACCAGCAGGTAGATCATCCAGGCGAGTCCGACAATCCCGCCGAGATACGGAATAATGCCGAGAACCGAAGTGATGGGAGTGATGGCGGCGCTGTAAGCCATGCCCCTGTAGGC
>JAGXHH010000238.1 GCA_024636355.1 Desulfobacteraceae bacterium
CGGCAGCGTCAGATGTGTATAAGAGACAGGCCGCATGTTTGGACTGGGCAAAATTCAGGGCATTCTTTCCAAGCGGTTCAGACGGATCATCGGTTCCCCAGATTTTCATTGCCGCACTGTTGACGTAGGTGATTTTGCCGGAAAGATCCCCGATGGCGATCCCGTGTACGGCAGAAGCTATGGCGAATTCCTTCAGCCGCAGATCCTCCTCCATTTTTTTCCGCTCGGTAATGTCGATAAAGGAGTCCATGGTACAGATCGGATCACCTTTTTCGTTGTAAACCACATTTGCGGACAGGTAGACAATGACAGGGGAACCGTCTTTTCTTTTTCCCGCGATTTCACCTTCCCAGCAGCCTTCGATAAGGACTGAGTTCATCACCGCCAGGGCTTCTTCGGGTGACTGGGCAAAATCGAGTACGGATCGGCCGATTAATTCGGACGGGTCATGGGCGCCCCACATTTTCAAAGCCGCATCATTGACGTAGGTGATATTGCCTTCCAGGTCCCCGATTCCGATTCCGTGGTTTGACGAGGCGATGGCCCTGTCCTTGATCAGGAGCTGTTCCCGGATGCTTTTGAGCGCAAGGGGATTGTTCCGGTCCAAGGGGGACAACGGAATCGATCTGGTTTTTTCAGCCATGGAATATCCCTTAATAAATGCTTCAGCTTTGGGGTTATAGGTGCAACATCATCCATTCGGCGACGAGTTCCATGATCATGTCGCAGTTTGTATCGAGATGACCGCAATGACCGCTATCCGGGATGATTTCAAGAGACTTTATGCATGTCAGGCGATTATAGAGCAGGTAAGCCGACTCAAGCGGATCGATTCGATCGTCTTTTCCGTGCAGGACCAGTGTCGGGACGCAAACGGCATCCACCCGTCGGAGGGTGTCGACAAACGCGCAGGGAGCGGCGCCGGGAAGGGGAAACCCATGATAGGCTTCTATCATGCGGGGGTCGGAGATGATCTGCTGATTGACGCCGGAATCGCTGGCCACATGTGCTTTCTTCAGCACACCGGTCAGGTCCACGCGCCAATCTGTGCCGGTCAGGCGCTTTTTTGTCACGCCCAGGCCGATCAGCAGTTTAAATAAAAACGTATCCCAAACATTCATGTAATTTCTGACGGTAGCGTCAAGGGTGGCAAGAACTTTTATCCTGTGGTCGCAAATTGCGGCCTCCAGAACAGCCGTCCCTCCGGATGAAAAACCGAAAATGCCGATACGGCCGGGATCGGCAATCGCTTGTGAAATGAAATCAATTGTAGAGGAAATGGCGGAAACCCAGGCGGGGATATCAATATGAAAGCGTTCACCACAGCTTTGCCCGTGACCGGGCATATCGATGACGACGGCATGTATCCCCTGTTTTGCCAGGTGCCGGGCAAAAGGAAAAAAGTTTTCCTTGTATTCAAATGCGCCGTGGCAGAGTATCACGCACGGACCGGCTGAGGACCCGTTGGATGAAAAACAGGCGCCGGCAAGATGCCCGGTGCGAAATGGAATGCCAATCCGCTCCATAAGAATTCCCCTTTCCTTTTCGGCACTCGAGGTTCAGGAAAAAGTGTTATGCCCCACATTCCCGTCCATGGATCTCAGCAATTCCCGGTGAACGTCGAAAGGCTCTGTAGGAGCGGGCCATGCCCGCGAAGGCGGATGCATTTTCGCGGGCATGGCCCGCTCCTACTTCAGGCGGGTTCCGGGCGGCATATCGCGGTCAAGAACAGCAACGGAACACCCGTCACCTTCCACCGCGGCCAGAAGCATTCCCTGGGAACGCACACCCATCAATTTGGCCGGCTTCAGATTGGCCAGCACGACTACCGTTTTACCAACGAGTTGCTCGGGTGAATAGGCTTGGGCGATACCGGCTACGATGGTCCGTGTTTCCGATCCCAGATCGATCTCAAGCTTCAGCAGTTTGTTTGCTTTCGGGATCTTCTCCGCGTGCAGGACGCGGGCTGCGCGCAGGTCGATTTTTGAAAAATCGTCAATGCCGATCTCCGGGGCGATGGGTGCCGTGCGGATACCTTCTGCTTCCGGTTTGACCGGAGAGAGAATGGTCTCCGGATCGATCCGTGGAAACAGGGTGACGGCTTTTGGCAGCGTTATGTTGGCGGGTATGGACCCCCATTTTCGGATTTCGTCGATTCGGTAGAAGGGGCGTTGAGGGTCAAGGCCGAGGTGCTCTTGAATGGTTCCGGCGGTTTCCGGCATAACCGGGTAGATCAGGCCGGAGACGACACGCAGTCCTTCAAGAAGATTGCAGATGACGGTTTCCAGCTGATTCCTGGCCTCCTTTTGCTTGGCCAGTTCCCAGGGAGCCGTCACATCCACATACTTGTTCATTTTCCCGATATACTCCCATACGGTCGCCAGTGCGCGATGAAACTCAAAACGTTCCATGGCGCCGGAGAAATCGGATATGAGCTTTTCCGAATCCGCTTTCAAGTCCAGTTGGAAATCGTGTCCGGTCTCGGGCATGCAGTCGGGAACCGTCCCCTGGAAGTACTTGTGAAACATGCCGAGCACCCGGGAGAACAGGTTGCCGAGATCATTTGCCAGATCCGAATTGATCCGGGAGATAATCGCCGATTCCGAAAAATTCGAATCCAGGCCGAACGCCATCTCGCGCATGAGAAAGTAACGGATGGCATCGGTGCCGTAGGTGGCTTTCAGGTAATTGGGATCGACTACATTGCCGAGGCTTTTGGACATTTTGCTCTCATCGACATTCCAGTATCCATGAACATAGAGATGTTTGTAGATATCAATGCCGGCGGCTTTAAGCATGATCGGCCAGTAAATTCCGTGCGGCTTTAAAATGTCTTTGGCCACGACGTGCCGGGCATGGGGCCAGAATTTCCTGAAATTTTCACCGTCCGGATATCCCAGGGCAGAGATATAGTTGATCAGTGCATCGAACCAGACATACGTGACGTACTGATCGTCAAAGGGGAGGGTGATACCCCATTGAAGGCGGGATTTGGGCCTGGAAATGCAGAGATCTTCCAAAGGCTCCCGCAAAAAGGAAAGGATTTCGTTGCGGTAGCGTTCCGGTTGGATAAGGGCCGGGTTTTCGTGAATGGTATCGATGAGCCATTGCTGGTACCGGCTCATTTTGAAAAAATAGTTCGATTCCCGGATCGCTTCGGGCGCTTTGCCGTGATCCGGGCATTTCCCATCGACAAGTTCCCGGGTGTTGTAGAAACGTTCGCAATCGAAGCAGTAGAGACCTTCATATTCGCTGTAGTAGATGTCTCCCTGATCATAAATTTTCTGCAGTATCTGTTCGACAATGGCGATGTGATCCGGATCGGTCGTCCGGATGAAATGATCGCAGGAGACATTTAGCTGCGGCCAGAGATCCCTGAACAGACAGCTTATCCGATCGACGTAATCACGGGGACTGACCCCGTTTTTCTCTGCGGCCTTGACGATTTTATCCCCGTGCTCATCGGTGCCGGTCAGCAAAAACGTATCCGCCCCGTTCATGGAATGATAACGCCGGGCGACATCGGCTGCGATCGTCGTATAGGTATGTCCCAGATGGGGTTGGGCGTTCACGTAATAGATCGGGGTGGTAATGTAAAACGGGGCCGCTGTCATTTTTAAATCCTTTTTCGCTTGCGTTCAGATCTGATCATCAACTCCATCGACCGAACCGTCGTTGTCGTCTGGTCTATTCGACTCCGCGGCCGGTGGTTTTTCGGACCTGGCGTTTCTATCGTACATGTTGTGTTCAAAAATCAGGCAGCACATGAGACGTCCGCAGACTCCCGAAATTTTGGTCGGGTTCAGGGAGAGCCCCTGCTTTTTGGCCATTTTAATGGTAACCGGATCGAACTTGGTCATAAAGGAGGAACAACAAAGCTGACGGCCGCATCGGCCGATTCCGCCGCACATTTTCGCCTGATTCCGGATGCCGACCTGGCGCATTTCGATTTTTGTACGAAATTGCTTCACCAGCAATTTGACGAGTTTTCTAAAATCGATACGCCCGTCAGCGGTAAAGAAAAAGGTCAGCTTGCTGCCGTCGAAGTTGCTTTCCACGGCAAACAGGTTCATTTCCAGTCCGAGGGAAACGATGCATTCCCTACAATAGGTGTGGGCCTCCGCTTCGGTTTCCATATTGGCCTCCCGCTGCTGACGGTCTTCATCTGTAGCAGGCCGGTACACTTTTTTAAGCGGCTGTCTGTATGTGTCCGGTTCAACGGCTTCCAGTTCGGTGGCAACCGTTCCGTAACCGAGGCCGTGCTCGGTTTCCACCAGCACGGGGTCTCCGACTTTGAGCACATACGCCCCGCAATTGAAATCATATATTTTACCGGCGGGTTTAAACCGGATGCCGACAATTTTAATCATAATTATTATAATTCAGGATTGTTTTGCAAAGTTAACATCATCGCATCCAGTGCCAGACGGGCGTTTGCATTCCCTGCAATTGCACGTTGCGACGCTTCGATGGCGTTTGTTTTTTCGATCATCGATTCCAGGGTATATCGTTTTGCTGCTGTTTCCAGGCGAGTACGCAAATCACGATTGTAGAGTTTCGCCGGGTCGTATTTTACGACGGCCAGATCACGGAACCAGTGTTTCATGATCTCGAAGGCATACCTGAGCCGGTCTTTATCCCCGGACAGTATTTCAGCAAACGCCAGGGAAAAGCCGATTTGCCGCCGTTCGATCGATTCGATCTCGTCGATGATCCAGTTGCGAAGACCGATCCAGTTTTCATTTTGAAGGCAAAGCGCACGTCCGATGCTGCCGCCGGCCAGGGATGCAACGATCATAGCATTTTCAGGATCAAGGCCGACGTTTTCAACAAGATATGTTTCAAGCTGGTTTTGCGATATCGGATTGAAGCGGATGTGCTGGCACCTGGAAACAAGGGTCGGCAGTAAATCGGCGGTCTGCGGGGCCGTCAGGATAAACACCGTATCTCCCGGAGGCTCCTCGAGAACTTTCAACAGCGCGTTGCCCGCCTCCGCGTTCATCGTATGGGCATCGGAAATCAAAACAACCCGAACAGCGCCTTCATACGGCTTTAACGTAAGCACCCCGCACAGGTTACGGATCTGGTCGATCCGGATGGCAACCCCCGTCGGCTCAATTAAATGAATGTCCGGGTGATTTTCCGTCATAATCTTCCGGCAGGATCTGCAGGTGCCGCAAGGACGGGCTTCCTTGTACGGATCGCCATTTCCCGGAATTGCATTTCCCCGGCAGTTGAGTGCCATGGCGAAATTGAGCGCAGTGGTTTTCTTTCCAATACCGTCTTCCCCGGTAAACAGCAGGGCATGGGGAACCGAGTTTTTGTCCATTGCGGTGGTCAGCAGCCTGATTTGTCTCTGCTGGCCGATCAGATTATCGAATCCGATAATGACGCCAGTGCCGGGGGCATCTGCCGGTATATTATTATGCCGTTTTATTAACACGTTCCCTTAATTCTTTGCCGCACTTGAAGAAAGGCAGTTTTTTGGGACTGATTTGAACTTTTTCACCGGTTTTCGGATTTCGGCCGGTATAGCTTTTGTAATTTTTGATGAAAAAACTGCAAAGCCCGCGGATTTCTATTCGTTCATCCTCAACGAGCGCATCGGCCATTGAATCGAAAAAGATCTGGACCACTCTGGCTGCTTCAGACTTCGAAATATTCGCTTCTTTTTTAAGCGCAGAGATCATTTCAAGCTTGTTCATATTTCCTCCTGCTTCACGTAAATACCAAATTTTACATCTTTTTTTAAATAAACATAAATTTTTAACAAGTCAAGGAGTTATGCAGTGTCGATTCCGAAATCAGCCATTTGCATTTAAATAGGCACTAATACTATATCCGCATACAGACTTCTGCGGCTTATAGGCGGTTGCCGATTTCGCCCAGACTGTAAAGATTTACCATTATTCCGAAACGCCTGTCGTTTTCTTCCTTCAGATATGAAACATCAACGGACCAGCATCCCGACTTGTACAGGGCGCCGAGCTGCAGTTCAATATCTTCGTTGTCGACCAGATTCCTTTCATAATCACCGTAAACACTCAGCCAGGAAGTCACCGGCATCACTGCCAGGAAATAAACCGATTCATTGATCAGTCGGTTATAGCGGTAATCAACCTGAATGCTGGCCCCCAACCGATTTCTGAGCCTTACGGAAAGGTTGCTCGAGACGATCTTTTCGAGTTCGTGGCTCCATTCGGCATCGGCGTGCAGGGTTATCAGATTTACCGGGGTGAAGTCAAGTTCCGTATACAGGAGACCAAGCGCTTTTTCCGAGTCGTTGCGCTGATTGAAATCGTAGGGCTGCTCTATGCGCAGGCGGCCGAACAGGTTGTACTGGTAATCGATTGGCGCATCGGGCCTTTCCACCGCCCGTTTAGAGGTGAAATAATGGGTCAGGGAAAAGGTGATCTCGTTTTCCCCGTCGATCCGATCGATTTCGTCAAAATCCGGGAGTTCGGATTGGTCGATGTCGGGTATATAGCTGTATTCGAGCATCGGGACCACCGTATGCTTTATTTTTTGGATTCCGAAACGCTGGAAGTTATAGATGCGGTGAACGTCCGTCGACAGTTGTGCACCGAGATCAAAGAGTTCCCGGTGGGCGTATTTGTCTTCGGTAGAATCGTCAACCCCGTCCTCATCGCTGTACCAGACGGTTTGCCGATAGCTGATCGAGGGCTCGAAGGTAAAATAGTTTTTCGCGCGAATCGGGAGAAAAAGCCGCGGATGAAGGTCGGTCCGATGACCGGTGGGGCCATCTGTCCGATAAAAATAATCATATTCCGTATAAAGAGAACTGTAGACCAGATTATTATAAAACGGCTGCTTCAATGCATTGAACGTGATCATCGGAAGCCGCTGCAGTGTATCGTCTTCATCCCTCTGCCGTCGATTGATCACATTGTCGTACCAGGCGAAATCGGCATTAAAAGCAGAATAGGTCCAGTTTCTGCTGAAATTGAGACGATTTTCCCGAACCGGGTCATTTTTATCGTCCAGGTCGCGTCCGAATTCGGATTCAAAATAGTCACTGGTTTTACTGTAACCCATGTAACCACTCGAAAATTCCCGCAGGTAATCCTGATCGCTGACGACGTCGAGATCGAGTTTGGCGGTAAAATCATTCGGCAGTTCCTGGTTCGCCTTCATACGAAACCAGTACCGATCGGAATTGGGCCGAAGGGCATTGTCATTTTCATACCCCCAGTCTTCGGTGGAATCTCCTGTTCCGTCGTCGATTTTGCGATCGTCAAAGCCGTCGAGCATCAAGGTTCCTCTGGATGCTTCACTGAGCATGTAGCGGTATTCAACACCCAGTTTCTCGCCCCGCTTCTGAAGGTGCTGATAATAGAATGTAGCATCCGAACTTTCGTTGATTGCCCAGAAAAATGGCTGGGTGACCGCAAATCCTTTCCTGCCGGAAAAATCGATCTGGGGTGGAAGCAGTCCGGACTGTCGCTCAGTTTTGGCAGGAAACATGAAAAAGGGAACATAGAATACCGGGATTTTTTTTATCCACAATACCGAGTGCTTGACTGTCCCATATCCCGCAACCGTTACGTTGACCTCACTGCCGGTGATCCGCCAGTCCGGAGTTTTCTGTTCACAGGCGGTCAGGCCCGCTTTTTCGATGCGGTAAGTCGATTCGCCGGTTTTCAGGATCCGGTCGCCTTTAATGAAAAAATGATTTTCTTCGACAAACACGAGGCCGTTGTATAGGGTACCGGTACCGGATTCAAGGTCTATGACGAGCCGGTCTCCCACCAGGCTGTCGCCGGCGGCGGTTGTGAAATGAACATTGCCGGCGGCCCGTGCCACCATGGTGTCCCGGTTGAATCGGACCCGGTCGGCACGCAGCCGGTTTCCCCCCCGGGCGATGACAACGTCTCCGGAGGCGGAATATTCATTCGTGGCCTGATCGTGGGAAAGCTGTTCGGCCGAAAGTCGCCAGGGGCCGTTTTCGATGGCATCGCCGGAAGTAATTCGGGCCTCGGTGGTAAATGGGAACAATAGGGATAAAGCGATGAAGAGGATTATCCCTGCCGGGCACGGAAAACATGTAGAACAGTTGGCGCGGCGATAATCGGTCATGTGTGATTTTTAAGTCGGCGTATGCGAAGGTGGATTTGAAGGTGCAAATACGATTAACCCGGTACGATTAACCTTGATGCCTGTCTAAAATTCCAGTATAAAAAACCGAAATTTCAAAAAAGTCAAGGCAATAAAGAAGCCGATGGCGAAAACGATCAGGATGAATACCGGTATGAAAAAGCGTTTTATCAATGAGTTGAAAACCGGCGAGTCCGTAGACGACGTGTTCGTGCTGCATGAAAAAACGATGGGCAAAAAACGCGATGGCTCGTCCTATCTAAACCTTACCCTTTCCGATAAAACCGGCCGGATAAAGGCCGTGATCTGGGACGAGGCGGACAGGTTTGCTGCGGTCACGACAGCCGGCGATTTCGTCCGGATTGAGGGGGGGGTGTCCGAATACCGGGGCATTCTTCAGCTCGTTGTCAAATCAATGGCCCGGTGCGTCGATGCAGTAGATGCTTCTGATTTCCTGCCCGTTACGAAACGCAATCCCGACCTGATGTTCGAGCGGTTAAAAGCCCTGACCGAAACGATCCGGACCGATTGCCTGCGGAAATTGTTTGCACAGTTCTGGGCGGATGACGGTTTTGTTGCCGCCTTCAAAACGGCGCCGGCCGCCAAAATGATGCACCACGCCTATATCGGGGGACTGTTGGAACACAGTTTATCCACGGCGCTCCTGGCAGACCGGGTGGCGGACCATTATGCCGGCATTGACCGGGATCTGCTGATGACCGGAGCGATCCTCCATGACATCGGAAAAATAAAAGAATTCGAATACCGCACGCGGATCGAATATTCCGATGAAGGGCGTCTGATCAATCACATTGTCATCGGCATCGGGATGATCGAGGAAAAAATTTCCCGCATTCCCGATTTTCCGACTCAAACCGCTTTGCTTATCAAGCACTTGATCATCAGCCACCACGGTACACGCGAATTCGGGTCTCCGGAACCGCCGAAAACACTCGATGCGGTGCTGCTCAATTATCTCGATGAAATCGATTCAAAAATCAACGGCATCCGGGAATTTATCAGCAGCCAGGATCCGGATGCGGAGTGGACCGGCTACCACCGGCTTCTTGAGAGACATTTTTTCAAACCGAAACCGCATACCACCCAATCGTCCGAGGAATAGGCCGCCCGCATGTTCATCACCCTCGAAGGTATCGAAGGCTCCGGCAAAACGACCCAGATGGCAACAATTTCCAGGTTTCTGGAAGGCAGTGGACATGCTTGCGTGCTGACCAAGGAACCGGGCGGAACGCCCATAGGTGAAAAAATCCGGGCGATACTGCTTGACCCCGAGCACCGGCAACTCGATGCCATGGCGGAACTGCTCCTGTATACCGCCGACCGCGCCCAGCATGTCAGCCAGCAGATCAAGCCGGCGCTTGATGCGGGAAAAACCGTGATCTGCGACCGGTTTTACGATTCCACGATCGTCTACCAGGGAGCGGCCAGGGGGATCAATGCCGGGGTCATCCGGGAGTTGAACCGGCTGGTGTTGTACAATGTGGCCCCCGATATTACTTTTTTGCTTGATCTGCCGCCCGAAGTCGGTTTATCCCGTGCATGGAACGAAATTCGTTCCGGAGGCCGGGATGATTCCGAAAGCCGGTTTGAACGGGAAAAACTGCTGTTCCATGAAAAGGTCCGGCAGGGGTATCTCCAACTTGCCGCCGCAGAACCGCAGCGCTTCCGTATAATCGATGCCAGCATGCCGGCCCGGGACGTGGGCAAGGCCATAATTTCCGAATTGCAGCAGTTTATGGAAACGTAAACAACGGGTGTTTCGTTTCATATACATTTAAAAAAAAAACGGTTCAATTAATGTCATATTCCATATTAGACGCCATCGGCAATACCCCGCTGGTGGAAATCACACGCCTTAATCCGAATCCGAAGGTTCGGATCTATGCCAAGATCGAATACCTGAATCCCGGCGGGTCGATCAAGGACCGGCCGGCATTGGCCATGATCGAGGCCGGGGAAAAATCCGGAGAGCTGACACCGGACAAAATCGTCATAGAAGCCACCAGTGGCAATACCGGTATCGGCCTGGCGATGATCTGCAGCATCAAAGGGTATCGGCTGCTGCTGGCAATGTCCGAGGCGGTCAGCATGGAGCGGCGCCAGATACTTGCCGCACGGGGCGCCGAAATCATGCTGACTCCCGGGCATCTCGGCACGGATGGGGCCATCGAGGAAGTCTACCGTCTGGTCCGGGAAGAACCGGACCGGTATTACATGACCGACCAGTATAACAACCCGGCCAACTGGAAGGCGCATTACGAAGGCACGGCAGAGGAAATCATCCGTCAGACCGATGGCCGCTTCGATATGTTCATCGCCACAATGGGGACAACCGGATCATTGATGGGGTGTGCCCGTCGATTTCGCGAATACAACCCCGATATCCGGATCATAGGAGTGGAGCCGTATCTCGGACACAAGCTCCAGGGTCTGAAAAATCTCAAGGAAGCCTACCGGCCGGAGATATTTGAAAAACACCTGCTCGACGTCAAGGTGAATGTCGACGACGAAGAAGCCTTTGAGATGACTCGCCGGCTCGGCAGGGAAGAAGGGCTGTTCGTCGGGATGAGCAGCGGGGCGGCGATGATCATTGCCGCCCGTGAAGCCGAGAAGATGGAAAGCGGGGCGATCGTGATGATTTTTCCGGACAGCGGCGAGCGCTACCTGAGCACGCCGCTGTTTGCGGTCAAAAAGAAAGCCGACATCCAGCTGTTTAATACGATGTGCCGCTCCAGGGCGCCGTTTGAACCGATTCGGGAAGGACGGGCGTCTGTTTACACCTGTGGGCCGACGGCAAATAAACGGATTCACCTGGGGGAGTGCCGCCGTTTCGTGTTCTCGGACCTGTTGTGCCGGTATCTCGAATACAGGGGGCTCCGGGTGAACCACGTAATGAACATCACCGACCTGGACGACAAGACCATCCAGGGTTCGGAAGCCGCCGGACAATCCATAGAAGAGTTTACCGGAAAGTACATCGAGCTGTTCAAGTCTGATCTGGCGGCATTGAAGATCCGGCCGGCCGATCATTACCCCAAGGCCAGCGAGCATGTCGATGATATGGTAACGTTGGCCAAACGACTCTATGATAAGGGGCTCGCTTACGAAAAGCTGCGCTCGCTGTATTTCAACATCGGTTCGTTTTCCGAATACGGTCAGCTCTCCGGCATTGATATCAATAAGATCAGGCTTGGGGCAACAGTCGATCTGGATGAATACGAAAAGAACAATCCCCGGGATTTTACCCTGCTTAAACGCGCACGCCTTTCCGAACTGAAGCGGGGCATCTATGTCAAGACCCAGTGGGGCAACGTTCGTCCCTCGTGGCATATCCAATGTGCCGCCATGTCGATGAAATACCTGGGCGAAACCTTTGATATTCATACCAGCACCCGTGAACTCGTCTTTCCCCATCATGAAAACGAACACGCAATTGCCAAAGCGCTGACGGGAAAGCCCCTGGCAAAGTTCTGGATTCATTGTGAACGGGTGCTGACCGAATCGTTGGGATCGGAAGAGAACAAAACCGGGCTCCCCTCCCTTGAAGAGCTAACGGAGATGGGCTATTCCCCGAGGGAGATCCGGTTCTGGCTGGTGACCGCGCATTACCGTAAACCGATTCATTTTTCCGTCGACCGGCTCATTCAATCACGAAACGCCTTGAAACGCCTCGATGCCGTTGTGCAGGCGCTGCAGCAGGTCGACGGCGGACAGTCTTTCGTTGAAATCGACCAGCTCGTTTACGACATTCGCCAGGGATTTGTAAATGCCTTAGATGATGACCTGAACATGCCCCGGGCCATTGCCGCCGTGTTCAAAGAGATCAAGCGGATCAATTCCTTAATCGATGAAGACCGACTCGGCACTGAAGATGCACAGAAAATCCTGAAAACATTTAAGGGGATCGATACCGTCGTCGAAGTGTTTGATTTCGAAACACCACTGCCATCGCCTGAAATCAAGGCGCTGATAAGAGATCGGGATGCCGCACGGCAGACCGGAGAATTCGAGCGGGCCGACGAAATTCGGGAACAGCTGACAGCGATGGGCGTCCTGATTCATGACACGCACAAAGTTGAGAAAATCAAATGAATATCGCATATCTACCATTTACCAGTCTGACTGAAAAATTCGCGGCAGCAGCGTATCGGCGCTTCGGGCGTTTTTCAATCTACACGCCGGTCAAAGGGCAGGAAACGCAACTGGTCCGTACCCTGGCAGATGAAAACCGGATCGATGCCCGCTGTCCGATCTCCGGAGAAGAGCGTCTGGTGATGGATCTGTGCCGATCCTTGCGCAACTGGGGGGCGGTGCACCAGGGCCAGTCGGCCGGTTTGAAACGATTCGCTGAATCCGGATTTTACAACAACCAGTTCGCCGCCGAAGTCCGTTCCGAAATACTGA
The DNA here is from genome assembly GCA_024636355.1 of Desulfobacteraceae bacterium. Taxonomy (GTDB): domain Bacteria; phylum Desulfobacterota; class Desulfobacteria; order Desulfobacterales; family Desulfosalsimonadaceae; genus JAGXHH01. Next base: position 12,541 of record JAGXHH010000238.1, read on the forward strand.
AGGGCGGCGGGGATCTTTCGGGCCAGCAGCCGGATCCAATACGCAATGCCCGGGTATTTCTCCAAATGGCCCAGGAATTTGATTTGCAGGAAGCCGATATTGAAATTCAGTTGGCCGCAGCAGATAAGGCATCAAAACAGCTGTTTGACGAACTCAAGGGCGAAGGTTACGACACGGCAGAAGATGCAAGCTCTTCTGCCGGCATCCCGGATGCAGGGGCATTCATGGCCGAATCCCGGATGACCGCCTGGTGTCTGCTGGCCGGAATGGACGCAATAACTCCCGATGCGTTTCTGACCCGCAGCCGGGCGATTGTGGATCTGCTATCCGGTCGGTTTTCGTCCCTGGTGCATGTCGGTGAATTTTCATCCGTATTCGATGCCGAAGCAAACCGTGATGGTATTGCCGAACGGCTCTGCCGTCTTTCCAGGGCGTCCTGGGAAGGTCCGGAAGTGATGCGGGCAGAATTTGATATTCCGGCAAACGCTGCACGCGATGGTTTCCAGACCGACATCTATCTGCTGCCCGACCTGTCCCCGGGCGCCCTGATTTGGTCCTTTATCGATCATCCATCCGGGTCTGCACTGTCGGCAACCGATGTCCGCCATAGTTTCATTTGCCTGATGTCGCCCCGCAAATAAAAAATGCATATGCCCCCTTGACTCGATCAGGCATTTAGTATATTGCAAAATTCTTAACATGATGCCCCTCAAGGGCCTGTCGATACATAAATCCATCAAGAGTAAAAGGAGATTGACAATGGCTTTTAATCCGATCGTGGATGCTGAAAAGTGTGAAGGTTGTGAAGAGTGTGTAGAAGTTTGCCCGGTGGAAGTCTTTGAGCTTCAGGACGGCAAATCCGTTGCAATCAATGCTGAAGAATGCCTTGGATGCGAAAGCTGCGTCGAAGTGTGTGAACCCGGCGCAATAACGATTGAGGAAACCTGATCAATCCGTGATGTTTGCCCCCGGCCTGATCCGGCCGGGGGCTCATTCGCCCTCCCTCGCCGGAAACCCGCCGGCGTCTTTTCGTTCCGGTCAACCGTATTTACGCTGTCTCAGCCGATATCACCATGTTAATCGAGGATTCTGTTCAATTCCCCCAGGTTGCCATTGTCGAACAGGCGCTTGTTGCGTCCGGGCTCGACGGCATCGAACAACGGGTTGGAGATGTTCTAAAACATCTTCCGGAACACCGGCGGGGAAAGCCCGGCCAGACGGTTGCCGTGGCAGTCGGCAGTCGTCATATCGACCGGCTCGACAAGGTGGTGGTTGAATGTTTGCATTATCTGAAAGCATGGGGTCTCAAACCCTTTATCGTACCGGCCATGGGGAGTCACGGCGGGGCCTCGGCCGAAGGGCAATGCGACGTGTTGGCCCGGTACGGGATCACCCGGGAGGCCATGGGTGTACCCATCCATTCGGAAATGGGGGTTGCGGCCGTCTCTACACTTGAAAACGGCATGCCCCTTTATATTTCAGAAGCCGCTCTTTCCGCTGATCATATTGTACTGATCAACCGGATCAAGCCGCACACCAAATTCAAGGCGCCTGTCGAAAGCGGGTTGTGCAAGATGCTGACCGTCGGCCTGGGCAAACATGCCGGGGCGACCTGCTGTCACCAGTATGCCGCACGGCATGGTTTTGGCCTGATTGAAGAGGCGGCCCGTGTATTGCTTGGAAAAATCAGTCTGCTTTTCGGGATCGGGCTTGTCGAAGACGGATATGGACGCCTTTGCCGAATCGAAGCGGTTCTACCGGAGACGCTGATCGAACAGGAAAAACTGCTCCTGAAGACCGCCGGCAGCCTGCTCGGGAGAATCTTTTTTGATGAAATTGATGTATTGATCGTCGATTTCATAGGCAAGGACATTTCCGGCATCGGCATGGATTCGAACGTCACCGGGCGGCATCGGGATCTTGTGGGAGACTTTGACCTCCCCCCGCATCCCCGACGGATATTCGTCAGGGACTTGTCGCCTGCATCAGACGGCAATGCAAACGGCATCGGGTTGGCCGATGTAACCACCCGCCGCCTTGTGAACCGGCTGGATTCCGCTAAAACATTCATTAACGCGGTCACCGCGATCTCCCCGGAGAAGGCGGCCATCCCGATGCATTTTGAAACCGATCGGGAATGCATTTCGGTCTGTATCCATACATCCGGAATACTTTCGCCGGCGCACGCCCGTACCGTACGTATTCGCAATACGGCCGAATTGCGGTACCTGGAGGTATCAAAAGCGTTGGAAGCCGATATTGAGAAGAATATTCGGTTAAACCGGATATCCGAATGGCATCCGATGCCGTTTGGCAAATCCGGCAATTTAAAGGATTTCAGTCCCAATGCCGCCTGCCACAACTGACTATTTCACCTGCGAGTCGCCCATCGGCCGAATTTCGATCTGGTATGAGACCCCCCCGTTTATATTGATCCGGGTGCAGTTTTCAATCCCGGATGCCGATGACGCATTACTGCCGTTAAACGATGAGAAACCGATTCCGTCCGCAGCCGGCCCTATTGTGGAGTGGTTCGATTCCTATTTCGGAAAGAATTCTTCCCCGACACCCTGGGCGCTGTTGAAAACGGATACTTTTACATCGTTGCAGCAGGCGGTGTGGGCTGCTGCGTCTGAAATCGACTTCGGCTCACTGGCAACTTACGGTGATCTGGCGCGCGCCATCGGTCGTCCGGGTGCCGCCCGGTTTGTGGGCAATGCGCTGGGGAAAAATCCGTTTCCGGTCCTGATCCCCTGTCATCGGGTCGTCCGGAGCGACGGGGGACTCGGGGGGTTTACCGGCGGCATTTCCATAAAAAAGAACCTGATGGCTTTCGAAGATTCACGGAACCATCCTATGCTTGCGCATAGAAAGTAAATGTGGTAAAAATTATTTTATGAAACAATATGTTATTGACGAACTCAGGTCGAATGACGCCCTGAAGTTGAAAAACTACCTGAACGAATTTCATGGACCGGCAATTTTCGACAGCATCTATTGGATACCGCTGGATCCGGACCTGTATTCCGAAACCCAGAAAGCCCATGCTGAGTGCCATCCATTTTATTTTGCGGTGGAATTGAAGCCTGAGGCGCTTTGCTGTGAACTTCTGGTCCGCACCAATAACCGGATTCGCTGCGATTGTATTGCCAATGCCTCCAAAGAGCAGCGCAACTGGCTGATTGATGTAATAGATGGTATTGCCGACCGTCTTGAAATCGCATCATGAACGCTTCGAAATGAATCCATCAGTTTATCCATTAAAGAGTATGACGCACGGATCGCTGATACAGCAGATCCGTTTAAAACATGCATACGATTATTTCGTTGCCTTCACCTTGCCTGAAACGGACGGTTTAAAATGTTAAAGATCATCCCCCTGGGCGGTCTCGGAGAAATCGGCCTGAACATGATGGCCCTGGAATGCGGTGAGAAGATCGTCATCATCGATGTCGGCCTGATGTTTCCTGAAGATTACATGCTCGGCGTCGACTATGTCATTCCGGACATGGGGTATGTGCTGCAGCAAAAATCGAAATTAGCGGCCCTGGTTCTGACCCACGCCCACGAAGACCATATCGGTGCTCTGCCTTACCTGCTGCGGGAAGTCAATCTCCCGATTTACGGCACCCCGTTTACCCTGGGTCTCGTCAGACACAAACTCGAAGAACACGGGTTGCTGGCAAATGCATCACTCAACCTTATCGGCCCGGGGCAGCGACTGGAGATCGAACCGTTTGCCTTCGAATTCATACGGGTAAACCACAGCGTGGTCGACGGGGTCGGCATGGCCATTCATACTCCGGAAGGTCTTTTGATTCATACCGGGGATTTCAAGATTTCAGAGTCCCCCCATGATTGCATGAAAACCGATATGGACGCCTTTGCACGGTATGGCGATATGGGGGTGCTCGCCCTGATGTCGGATTCGACCAATGTCGAAAAGGAAGGGTGGACCCCATCGGATGAGCGGGTTAGCAATACGTTGCAGCGGCTGATTGAAAACAGCAGCGGACGGGTAATCGTCGCCTTGTTCGCCTCTAACATCTGCCGGATTCAGCAGATTGTCAATATTATCAAAGAAGGCTCCCGTAAAATCATCTTCAACGGCCGTAGCATCGAGTTGAGTGTGCGGATTGCCAAGGAGCTCAATCTCCTGCAGATTCCGGAAAACGTGGAAATCGGGCTCGAGTCGATCAACGACTACCCTGATGATCAGGTTATTCTCATGACCACCGGCAGTCAGGGCGAGCCGATGTCCGCCCTGGCCCGCATGTCGACCGGCACCCATAAGCAGATCAAGACCCGGGATGGCGACACGGTTATCCTTTCATCGAAATTCATCCCCGGAAATGAAAAGGCGATCGCCAAGATCATCAACAACCTTTTCCGTAAGGGAGCCAATGTCATCTATGAAAAGATATCTGAAATCCATGTATCCGGCCATGCGTTTCGCGATGAATTGACGATGATGATCGAAATGGTCCGCCCGAAGTATTTCATTCCGATTCATGGCGAGTACAGGCACCTGTACCATCATGCGCGATTGGCCGAGGCGACCGGCATCCCCCCGGAACGTGTCCTGCTTGCCGAAGACGGCGATGTTATCGCATTCAGCCAGGGAGAGGTTAATGTTTCGGAAAAGATACCGACAAGCCGGGTGCTTGTCGACGGCAAGGGAATTGGCGATGTCGGCCGATTGGTGCTCAAGGAAAGACGCCTGCTTTCCGAAGAAGGGATGGTCGTGATAACTATGGCTTTAGACGAGGAAACCGGATTTGTCCTGTTTGGTCCCGAGATTGTGTCCAAAGGTTTTGTTTTTCAGACTGAAAGCGGCCACATTCTCGAAGACGCCAAGTGCATCATCCTTGAAATCGTTGAAGATGCCGTGGATATGCCCCACAGGGCAATGGTGATTCGCAGGCGCCTGCCCGGCGCATTGAGGGAATATTTCAACTTCACCATGAAACGGCGGCCGGTGATCCTGCCGTTTATTCTGGAGATTTGAGGCAAAGTTCAAGGTTCACGGTTCAAAGTTCAAGGTTCAAGGTTCAAGGTTCACGGTTCAACCGCGCAATTGCTGGTTCCCAAGCTCCTGCTTGGGAACCCGGTTTCGGGAAGCTCCGGCTTCCTGCTCCTGTGGCAGTCTTTACTGTATTTCTTTTCTTTTAACCCGCAGTCTGCAGATTTGAAATAGCCTTGCATGCGAAAAGAAATTATTGGCATCCTCCTGATCTTTCTGGTTCTGTTTACGGCCGTCAGCCTGGTTTCCTATAGTCCTGCCGACCCGTCCCTTCACCATGCCCTGTCCGCGGCCAATGTCGACAATTTCTTCGGACTCACCGGCGCCCATCTGTCTGGATTTCTGATCGGTCTTTTCGGCATGGGGGCGTTCTGGATACCGGTACTGCTCTTGATTGCCTGTGTGCTGTTCTATACCCGCAAAAAGAAGCATTCGGCATGGTTTATCGGAGGGGGCGGCATATTGCTCGTGGTCGCAACCGGCGCCTTGTTTGCCCTTTTCGGGGAACAGTACGTCATGTTTGAGAAATCATTTACCGCCGGCGGAATGGTCGGCTCGCCGATCAAGACGCTGCTTGTCGACTATACGAACCGATCCGGCGCCCTCGTCATTCTTTTCGTTTTTTTTGTCATCGGCTTCATCCTGACAACCGGTATTTCCGTCATCCGCGCATCGAAAAACGGGCTCCGGCTGATCGCCCTTGCCTGGAGGCGTTTTAAATCAGTCATTTTCTCCATAATCCGGTTCCTTAAAACCCGGTTGAAACTGCCGAAAAGACCGCTCCGGATACCAAAACCAATCCAGGATCCAAAGCCGAAGCCGGTAAAAAGAGAAGCCGCTCAACCTGTTGAAAAAGTATCTCCTAATGAAATCAAATACGATATTAAGATCAAAAACTCCGTGCCGCCGATTTCCATTCAATCGATTCCCCCGCCCCGGCAGCAGGAATTCGAGTCGATGCGGATCACGGAAGGATTCCAGTTGCCCCCTCTCGATTTTCTCGATGAACCCGTACGGATTGGCGGCGAAATCGATCATGAATTCCTCCGGCGGCAGTCCGAGTTGCTTGAAAAGAAACTCGCGGATTTCGGGGTACAGGGGCGGGTCACTGAAGTGCTGCCCGGCCCGGTGATCACCCGTTACGAATTTGCCCCGGCTCCGGGTGTGAAGATCAATAAGATCGTCAATCTTTCCGATGACCTGGCCCTTGCATTAAAAGCCATGAGCGTGCGCATCATTGCGCCGATTCCCGGCAAGGCCGTAATCGGAATCGAATTGCCCAACGAACAACGGGAAACCGTATTTTTCAAGGAAATCGTCGCGTCTTCGGTTTATGACAAATCGGCATCGAAACTGACCATTGCTCTTGGAAAAGATATCGTCGGCCATCCGGTGGTGGCGGACCTGGTGACAATGCCCCACCTGCTCATCGCCGGCGCCACGGGCACGGGAAAGAGTGTGGCCCTGAACACCATGATCACCAGCATCCTTTATAAGGCGACACCGGAAGACGTCAAACTGATCATGATCGATCCCAAGCGGATCGAACTTTCCATGTACGATGGCATTCCGCACCTGATTTCCCCTGTGGTCACCGATATGAAAAAGGCGACCAATGCCCTGTTCTGGGCGGTTCGAGAAATGGAGCGGCGCTACAAGCTGTTGTCCGTAAAACGGGTGCGAAATATCAAACAGTACAACCAGAAAATCGCCAGGGAAAAACCTCCCGAAGATGAGCCTCCCCCGGAAAAACTACCCTATATTGTTGTGATTATCGACGAACTCGCAGACCTGATGATGGTCTCTTCCCGGGACGTGGAAGTGGGCCTGACCCGCCTTGCACAGATGGCCCGTGCTGCGGGCATCCACCTGATTATCGCCACCCAGCGGCCGTCCGTAGACGTGCTGACCGGGTTGATCAAGGCCAATTTTCCCACCCGGATGTCGTTTCAGGTTTCGTCCAAGATAGATTCGCGAACCATTATCGACTCCAATGGGGCGGAAGCGCTCCTGGGAAATGGCGACATGCTTTTCCTCCCCCCGGGGACTGCCAAACTCCAGCGGATTCATGGGGCTTATGTATCCGAAGATGAGGTAAATAAGATCATCGAATTCTTAAAAGCCCAGAAAGCCCCGGAATATGTAGAGGAAGTCCTCGAAGCCCCTGAGCCTGAAAAAGGTGGCGGCGGCGATGAAGAGTATGATGAACGGTATGACGAAGCGGTAGCACTGGTGACCAAAACCGGACAGGCCTCCATATCGATGGTACAGCGGCACCTGCGCATTGGATACAACCGCGCAGCCCGGATCATCGAAGTCATGGAAAAAGAAGGGGTTGTGGGGCCATCGGATGGGGTTAAACAGCGCGAAGTCCTGGTGAAGAACGATTACGATGAGATGAATTGAACAGGAATTAATGAACATTCCCGCTGAAATAGTAGATTCGGTAAAAGGCTTCCTCGACAGGGAAGAGGGCTTGCGTCTGTATGAAGTAGCCGAAGCGGCCAGCCGAATGGCGCCCTGCCTGGAGATCGGCAGTTATTGCGGCAAGTCGACACTCTACCTGGGCGATGCCTGCCGAAAAACCAGCGGCATCCTGTTTTCAATCGATCATCATCTGGGTTCGGAGGAGCAACAGCCGGGCGAGGGATATTTCGATCCGGAAACCTGGGATCCGAAAGCCTGCCGCATGGACACATTTCCGCTGTTTCGGAAAACATTGGAACTCGGCGGCCTGGAAGATACGGTTATCCCGATCGTCAGCTCTTCTTCCACGGCGGCAAGGCGCTGGGCCACCCCGTTGAGCCTTGTTTTTATTGATGGCGGCCACAGCTATGAATCCGCCTGCGCCGATTACAACAACTGGATCGGCCACATCATCCCGGGCGGCTACCTGCTGATTCACGACATCTTCGAAAACCCGGAAGAGGGCGGGCAGGCACCCTACGACGTCTATCGCCTGGCGATAGCCTCCGGTTTGTTTATCGAACGGCCCATGACGAAAACCCTCGGCGTGCTGCAGCGCCGCCCCTGCGGACCGATTCCCAGGCAGTAGTATCCCGGCATCAATCTTGACTGACCCTGAACCCGCCCTTGCCCTTCAATTTCGAACCAGGGCGGACACGCACGCAGGTCCGCCCCTACGGTTTTAACCCTGAACCTTGAACCTTGAACCCGCACTTACATTTACATCCCCTTCCGAAAATAAACCACCAGGCTTTTACCGATAAGCGGATTGCACACGGAATCGATCCTGCGTGTGATTGTCGGTTTTTTCATGATATCCCAGGTGAGAAACCGATGATAGAGACTGACGGGAGCGGCAGTTTCCTTTTCCGGTCCGATCAGGCACTTGAGCCACCAGTAGGGGGTGTGCAGGCTGTGGGCATGGTGGGAGAACCGTTTTCTGGCGCCGAGTTTTTCGAACATGCGGGTAATCTGCCGTTTTTTGTATATCCGCACATGGCCGCCCTCGGTATTGCAGTAGGCAGCGGACAGGGTCCAGCAGATTTTTTCCGGGACATAGCGTGGTACACTCACTGTCAGGGTCCCGCCTGGACGCAGCACCCGGAAGAGTTCCCTGGCGGCCTGACGGTCGTCCGGGATATGCTCCATGACCTCGGAGCAGATGACGTGATCAAACGCGTGGTCGGCAAAGGGCAGGGCGGTAATATCGGCCGCCGACAAGCCCCAGCGTCCTTTGAGCGCTCCGCCATATTCTTCGTGGGCCCGGATGTTTGTTTTGGCTTTTTCGAGATCGTCTACGCTCAGATCCGCACCGATTACGGTCGCATCGAAATCGGCACAGGCACGGCTGACGTGCCGCCCGGGACCGCACCCCATATCGAGTATCCGGTCTTGCCGCCGGATGCCAAGGCGTTTATAATCGATTGTAATCATAAATGACCTGTCTGTATGCTTCGACCGTATTTTCAGCGGCCGCGGTCCACGTCAGATGTTTCTGTACTCGCTCGTATCCGGCCTTACTCAGTGTTTCAGCATATCCCGGGTTATCCAGGACATCAAGAATCGCCCGTTCCAGCGCGTCGGTGTCGGCCGGCGGCACGAGAATGCCGGCATCCCCTACGACTTCGGGCAGTGCGCCCCCAGTGGTGCTGATAACCGGAACACCGCAGGCCATAGCCTCGCCGGCAGGCAGCCCGAAGCCTTCATAGATCGACGGAACCACAGCCATAGTTGCCCTGGCATATTGCCGGACGAAATCCTCATCGCTGATGCGGCCGGTAAACGTGACAAGATTGCCGATGCCCAGGGCGCGGATGAGTCGCTCGACCAGGCCGTTTTTCTTAGGCGTGCCGATGACGATCAGCCGGATATCGCGTTTCCGGGAAATGCTGGAAATTGCGGGCAAAAGGTAATGAAGGCCTTTTAAAGGCGTATCGGCGCTGTTGGTCACGATGATCCGGTTTGTTTCCCGCTCGATTTCCGGAATCGGGTAGAAAAGATCCGTGTTGATGCCGTTGGGAATAATGGAGAACCGGTCTTCTGGAATATTGAATTCCCGGCTGATATCTTTTCTGGCGCAGTCGGAAACGGTAATGACATGGGAAAGGGTTCGCGACACGCGTTTTTGCATGTCCAGAAAGGAATACCACCGGAGGTGTCTGAGCTTTTTCCAGAATTTCCGTTCGGATTTCACCGCGATGTCCCGGTCCACCGTAATCGGGTGGTGTATGGTGGCAATGGTCGGCATCCGGCACTTGAGTGCCCATACGCCATACGACAGGCTCTGGTTGTCGTGGATGATGTCATACGCTTTAAGTCGTTGCTTCAGGTAACGGTAGGTTCTCATGCCGAACGTGAAGGGTTCGGGAAACCCCATTGTGGAGGTTCCCAGCCATTCAATCAGGTTGGTTGAGTCGGCAAGTTCCCGTCTCTCGGGCACACGGAACAGGTCGTCCGGATTGTACAGGTCGAGGCTCGGCATCCGGATAAGCCGGACCCCGTCTTTTAGTTCCGGGTATTGCTGGCCGGAAATGACATCGACCGTATGGCCGAGGCGGGTCAGGGCGTAGCTCAGGTTCCGGATATAGCCGCCCTGGCCTCCGCAGTGAGGGTTGCTCCGGTAACCGAGCAGGCAGATCCGAAGGGGGCGATCGATTATGTGATTCATAAGCTCAATTAATTATTGGATGCGTGAATAGTCAAGCGTTTCAAATACGCTCCCGGGACCAATTCGTCAAGACGTTTTCCGCGTTTGATCCGTACCACTCGATGTTTTGGGGTTGATCAGCCCTCGATGTTGTGATTAAAGTGAGGTATCGGTTAACCACTTACTTCGATAACAAATGGAAATATTTATCATGGCGCACACGACGTCCCTTA
>JAGXHH010000239.1 GCA_024636355.1 Desulfobacteraceae bacterium
GACAGGATGTACTCGGCCGACATGAGCCACTCTTCAATCGTGGCCGAAAGTCCGCGCTTTAACAGGACCGGCTTGCCGAGCCGCCCCACGGATTTGAGCAGTTCGAAATTCTGCATGTTCCGGGCCCCCACCTGGACCACGTCCACATACTTCATCACCAGGTCCGCCTGGGCCGGGCTGGTGATTTCGGTCACCACCGGCATGCCGTAAGCCTCCCGGGCTTCCGCCAGGATCTTCAACCCCTCTTCACCCATACCCTGGAACGCATACGGCGAGGTCCGCGGTTTGAACGCCCCGCCCCGGAAAAGCACCGCACCATAGCGCCGGACCTCTTTGGCAATGGCCATGACCTGGGCACGGCTTTCCACGGCACACGGCCCGGCAATCACTACGATCCGCTCGCCGCCGACCGACACGTCGCCCACGCGGACGCGGGTATCTTCAGGATGCATCTGGCGGCTGACCAGCTTAAATGCGGTATCAACCGGCACGACACGGGCAACGCCGGAAAGCGTCTGAAAATAGGCCGGATCATGCCCCGCAAAGCTGGTGGCGCCGATAATGCTCTGCCCCGCATCGGTGATCTCCCGGAAAATGGCGTTGCCTTCCCGCAGGATGCTCAAAATCGAGTTTTTCTGTTCCTGGCTGATGTCCGGTTTTAAGACGATTAACATGGCCTGTCTCCCTGCTCCTGGTTGTTTTTTAATTGTTAACGGTTCGCTCGATTTATAGTTTTGAATAGCGCACAAAAAAAAGCCCCGGCGGTATTCCCACCCGGGCTTTTTTCCCAAAATAAAAAACCCCGGGTGGACAGTTGCTTGTCCACCCGGGGCGATTGTCAGTTATGCTTGATCAGATCGCCGGATGGACGCTTCTAAAGATAAAAAAGAAGCGTCGGAAACCAAAAAAGAAATTGTCGTTTACATAATCCGGGGTCATGTCGTGCCAGCCTTTGATCAGCATTAAATAATTTTTAAAAATCTTAAAGCCGCAGCGTGTACCTGTCAAGCTTTTATTTCAGCTTCCCGGTATTGTTGTGAACCGCAAGCAGAGTATAGTGCCTGTTAAAAAATACCCAGGAAAAGGACAATCACAATCAACACACCGATCATCGTTTTGACCAGGATCGCCCCGACTCGGCCGTAGAAGGCGCCGATGGCGGACTGATACGCAAGGGTGAAATCTTTTTTTTCAACATACTCCATGGCGAACGCTCCCAGAAAGACGCCGAGGCACAGCCCGATGATCGTGCCGATGATCGGTACCGGGGTCCCTATGATCGCGCCGATAATGCCCCCGATGACCGCACCGATGACCGCCTTTCCCGAAGCCCCCCGCTTCCGGGTCACCGTCACGCTCAGTATCCATTCCAGGATTTCACCGATTATTGCCAGGCCGAAGACAACGGCGAGCCGCATCCAACTGATCTCCATGGACCAGACGATCAGGTTATGGACCAGCGCACCGCCGATCATCACAAAATTTCCGGGCAGTCCCAGGGGAGTTAAGATCAGCCCCGCCAGACAGAAGAGCCCGAGAACCACCACCGCGATCAGTCCTATTGCTTCCATTAGTACCCCTTAGCGACATCATCAGACCAGTTGTTAAAACGTAATCCGGTTTCCGGAAAAACTCCAGCGGCCATATTACTGGATTCGTAAAAAGCTGTCGTACCCCGGTTCCCGGTGATTTTGCAGGCAGGAACTTTTTCACAACTATGCACACCGCTTCGGCAGGGGGGGTGGCATAGTTGTGAAAAAATTCCTTTGTTCAAAAACGCCGAATCCGGGGTACGACAGCTTTTTACGACGCCATCAAACTTGTTACAAAGTCAAGATGGCTAAGTTAAAAGTTCCATATACAAGGCGTAGGGTTTTTTCATACGCGAAGGCATACAAGTCGTATGAGCGGATGAAAAATCGCTACAACGCGGTAGATGGGACTTTTAACGACGCCATCTCCGCTTCAGCTCACCCAGCCGGTTCTGCCGGCCACCAGGTCCTCTACCCTCTGGTGCAGCCATCCTTCCATCCCGGGCTCCAGGTAAAACGTCGGGTGGAGCAGATCGGTTTCAGGACCGATGATTTTCTTTTCCCGGGCGATTTCGGCAAGCGGTGTATCCGGGTAGATCCGGATGCCGGCGGTGAGCTTGACCATTTCCAGATCGAGTGATTCGGCAAACGCGATACTTTCCTCCACGGTCTGCCGGGTCTCGCCCGGCCCGCCCAGGAGCAGAAAGCCCATCCGTTCGATGCCATGTTTGTGGAACAATCCGGAAGCCTGCCGGATCTCAGCCGGTCCGAACTTCTTGTTCATGGCCGAAAGGATGCACTCACTGGAGCTCTCAAATCCGAGACTGATCCCGGTGCAGCCGGCATCGGCCATCTGTTTCACCAGTTCGTCATCGACCCGGGTCGGGTAGACGATCGCCTGCCAGGTGATCCCGAGCCCGGCAGAAATGATACGGTCACACAATTGCCTGGAATACGCCGGCGGAATGTTGAAAATATTGTCCACGAAGAAAAACCGCTTGAATCCTGCCGCCACAAATTCCTGCAGATTTTCGATCACCCGATCGATGCTGCGGGTCCGCATGTGCCGCCCCTCGATTGACGGCGTGGAGCAATAACTGCACTTCATCGGGCACCCGCGCCGGGTTTGAAACGGCACCAGAATCTCCTTCCGGTCCAGATCGTCCGGCAGCACCAGGTGCACATCCGGCTTCGGCATCGGGTAATCGTCCAGGCACAGACTCCGATCCGGCGGCGCCTGGAGACCGTCTCGGGTCCACAAACCCTTTATGCCTTTTACGGGCCGATTATCAGCCAACCTGTCCAGGATTTCGAGAAAGGCCGCCTCCCCTTCTCCCTGGATGCCCATGTCGGCTTCCAGGAATTCGAGTGCCGCCTTCGGGAATATGCTGTAACCCGGACCGCCAAGAACGATCGGGGCGTCGGACCGCCGCCGGCATTCTTCTATGACCATTTTGACCTGCGGGAGCAGGAACTTCGGCGGCGCCATGGCCTGGTCGTCGATGTTGCGCACTGAAATGCCGATCACATCCGGTGAAACGGCATCGAAACTCGGCCCCAGTTCTCTGTCCACATGCTCCGGCCGCATGAGATTGACCACGCGGACCGCATGGCCGGCCGCATCGACGGCCGCCGCGATACAGGCCATTCCAAGCGGCAGGACCGGCATGTTGATCTGTTCGGTATTGGCTGAGATGAGCAAAACATTCATTTTATCGCTTCACTTTTCCTGGAAAGTTAATATGGTTATCCGTAAAACTCCAGTAACTGGGATCTTAATGTCCTGAAAGGGTATCACATCGTAATTGTACTCGGATTGTAACGATTCAGCTAATACCTTCCAAGGAACTTCCTGCAAAATCACCGGAAACCGTGGTACGACAGCTTTTTACGAAAAGCCGATCCGTGCACGAGCACGTTTACGTTCACGTGCACGGAAAATCGGTGACATCTGCGCATGTATATCAAACAACTCTGTGTTTCAGTGTCTCCCGAGGAGCCCCGATCGAGATCTTCCGTTTCCAAACCTCAACGGATTTGATATACAACAAAACCTATTTCGTTTTTCAAATTGTTCGAAAACCAGGACAACCGGCCGAAGGAGGAAATTTATGGAATGCCTGAATGAAAAAAACCTGGAGAAATGCACCTGCACCTATGAAGGATGCCCGAGAAAGGGAAACTGCTGCGAATGCATCAGCTATCATCTGAAAAGCCGACAACTGCCCGGCTGCTGTTTTCCAAAGGATGCCGAAGCGACGTATGACCGGTCTTTCGGTCATTTCGCCCGCCTGGTCAATGAAGGGAAGGTTTAGGGAAAAATTCCAACGGCAACCGGCATATAAAGGCATTTGCCGACCGTCTCCGGATTGTCGTGTTCTTTGGCAAAAAAACACGGCAGTCCGGCATGATGCACTCGTAAAAGTTCCGCAATCGGTATGGGATAGCTAAGTTAAACGTTCCTTATACGCCATCAGGAAATATCCCGGGAAACAATTACCCGGTTGCGGCCCCGATCTTTTGCCGCATACAACGCCCGGTCGGCTGCATGGATTATCTCTTCAGGGGTTTGGACCGGATTGTCCGGATCATAGCCGGCAATGCCGCCGCTCACGGTCACCTTGAGCGCTTCTTCCTGATACTCGAAAGCGTATTCCGAAAACGCCTTACGGAAACGTTCAGAAAACACCCATGCGGCATCTTCCGGCGTTTCCGGCAGCAGCACCAGGAATTCCTCCCCACCGAAACGACAGGGAATGTCACTGTCCCGTAATTCGTCCGCCAGCAATTTCCCGAATATATTCAAAACCATATCGCCGCAAAGATGGCCATGGGAATCATTGATCTGTTTAAAATTATCGATGTCGAAAACGCAAATAGAAAACTGTCGATCATACCGACGGGCGCTCGAGAGTTCCCGGCATAAGGCATCCATGCAGTATCTACGGTTATACAGCCCCGTCAATTCATCTTTGATGGTCAATTCGGCCATCTTTTTCATTGAAGACCGGAATTCGACCGCCGCCCGGTATTTGTTCAGGGCATTGTGCATTACCTCAACCAGCGCGGAGCGGCTCAGTTTTTCTTTGGGCAGATAATCGTAGGCCCCGGCCCGGAAAACTTCCGCGGCCACGAATTCATCTCCATGCGCAGTTATGACGACCACCGGCAATTCGATACCGGAAAGTTGCATTCGGTTTAGGAAATCAAGCGCGGTGCCGTCCGATAATTGAAAATCGAGAAGAATCAGGTCATATGATTTTTCTTCCAGCTGCTCGAAGGCATTATGGATCGAAACCGACCTGCTTAGAGCAAAAGATTGGGATTCAGGCTTGAGCAATCCGAAAATCATATGGTAATCAAGATCGGCGTCCTCAACCGAGAGAACCCGCAGCGGGGCACTCTCAGGGAACCCTTCGGCAACTGTGCGTTGATTTCCGGGATGCAGCCGTTTTATACGACTTACGATAGATTCAATCCGCTGCCCGACCTGCATGATTTGAGTCAAATGTTGATGCATCTGTTCAGGGTCAGCGACTTTTTCCCTGGCGCTTGAAATTTTTGACAGCAGGTGGGTAATCGGCTGCACCAGTTCGTATACGCTGGCACCCGCCATTTCAAGTATGACCTTTAAACGTTCATCTTCGACCAGCGCTTTCTGCTGCTCGAGAATTCTCCGGTTTGCCCGCTGCAGTTCCATTATATTTTGTTCGAGTTTGCCGGATTTTTTCTTCAGTTCGATTTCCATTCGTTTCTGTTGCAGCACCTCGTCAAATACCGGGCAGGGCGTCAACGAATCCGCCTGACAGGTTACGACATTCCCCGTGGGTTTGTTCAGAAAAACCTGCTCCTCATCATCACGCTTATTCCTTCGACGTGCAGGCCACCGGCAAAAGACACCGGCCAATGCACCGACAATTACCGGCAACAAGTAGCGATGCGGCTCCAATACGGCCCCTGTTTCCAGCAGGTTGATGGAAGTCAACACCACCATCAGGAAAGCGCCGGCGAGTGCCGGTTTCATAGGATAAGTCGTTCTGATTCTCCCCCCCCTGATCCTTCATGTAGTTTCTTTTTTACTATTTTAAGTAAGTAGAAATAGACGAATTTCAAATTGAGGTCAAACTGTTTTCGAGCGGACTGAAAAACTGGGCACCGGATTTCCGCAACTCCGTTTGATTTGCCGGTCCGATTCCTTCCCGGTTTTTCGAAAGTCCTTTAAGGCAAGGCAAGTGACGTTGAAAACATTTTTCATTTCTGATATTCACTTAATCCGGCAGCACGGTAGCAAATTGTCGAAGTCACATTTGATCGATCCCAAACAGCGATGGCCTGCCCTGCAAGGCATAAATCGCCATATGCAGCAAATCAGAGGCAAATTAAACCCATGACAACTTCCCTGATCCTGAAAATTACGGATAAACTTTTCTCACAAGACGGCTACCGGATAGATGGCGCCATCGCGCAACAGCTGATTGATCTCCGGAATGACGCCCGGATGGATCTTCTTACAGGCGCCGATAAAATCCGGCGGCACTTCAAGGGCGAGGATCTATTTACCTGCACCATCACCAACGCCAAATCCGGCAGGTGTTCCCAGGATTGCGCCTTTTGCGCCCAGTCGGCGCATCATGAGACGAAGGTGGCGACCTATCCGCTGATGTCCCGCCGGGAAATGGTCGACCGGGCCCTGGAAATGGCCGACACCGGTGTTACCCATTATTCGATGGTCACCAGCGGGTTCCGCCTTGACGATGCGGAAATCGACACCATCTGTGAATCGGCGGCCGAGATTAAAAAGCGTACCGGACTTTCCCTGTGCTGTTCCATCGGGGTGGTCGACCGCAAAAGCGCGGAAAAACTGGTCCAGAGCGGGATCACCAATTACCATCACAACCTGGAGACCGCCGAAAGCCATTTTCCCCGGATCTGCACCACTCACGAATACCAGAACGATATCGATTCGATCCGGTTTGCCGCCGATGCGGGACTGACCGTTTGTTCCGGCGGCATTTTCGGCATCGGGGAAACCTGGGAGCAGCGGATCGAGCTGGCAATGACACTGAGGAATATCGGCGTGCGCCGGGTTCCGGTCAATTTCATCAACCCGATTCCGGGCACTCCGCTGGAAAAACAGCCCCTGCTCGCTCCTTTCGACGCCCTGACCTGCATTGCCCTTATGCGCTACATCCTGCCGGATGCGGATATCACCATCTGCGGCGGCCGGGACGTGACGCTCCGCGATTTTCAGTCCTGGGTCTTTTTCGCCGGCGCCAACGGCCTGATGACCGGCAATTACCTGACGACGACCGGAAGGGATATCCGGACCGACCTGCAGATGATTGCGGACTGGAAAGGGGCATCGAAGTAAAACAACAGGCAAATTTTAAGGGCGTTTAGTCCACGGAAAGACACGGAAAGACACGGAAGAAGGGCAAATTTTTTGTCCGGATAAAAGCCGCCGGATAAAAAGTCTTGCTGCCTGCGGCAGCAAAAATTTAAAACTTTGTGCGCTTTTTGTTCTTTGTGTTTCAAACCAACATGCCCTCATGGTTTTTTCCGTGCTTTTCCGTGTGGTCCGTGGGCTGTGCTTTTGCTTTTAAGGGCGTTTAGTCCACGGAATACACGGAATGACACGGAAGAAGGGCTAAAAAGCAAGGGCGGCGTTATTTTGGCCTTCGGCTTTAAAAGCGTTAGCAAAACATGC
>JAGXHH010000240.1 GCA_024636355.1 Desulfobacteraceae bacterium
CGGTAAACGCCATGGCCTGATCGGCGAGTTTACGGTCTTTTCCCGATTCCATGCCGAAAGTCCCCAGATGTGGGGCCCTTCCGAACAGCACAACATCGGCCACATAAAACGGAAAATCGACGGCCACCTGCTGGGGAACGTAAGCGATCCGCCGGGCCAGTTTTTTACGGGAATAGGATGCCAGCGGGCGCCCCATGATTTCCACATGCCCCCTGTGCGGCCGGATAAGACCGGCAAGTACTTTCATCAGGTTGGTTTTCCCCGACCCGTTCGGCCCTATGATGATAAAACATTCGGCTTTCCCGACCTGAAAGGTCAATCCATCCAGCACAGACTGTTCGCCATACGCATACGCCAGATCATCGATTTTGATGGCATTTTTCATGATCGGGTCCGTTTCAGTAAATAGATGAACACCGGAGCGCCGACCATGGCGGTAATGACCCCGGCCGGCATTTCCCCCTGGCGGGGCAGCACACGGGCCAGCAGGTCGCACAGGACAAGGTAGGCGCCGCCGCCGAGGATGCAGGCCGGCACGAGAACCCGCTGGTCCGATCCCAGGATCAGCCGCAGCAGGTGCGGTATGACCAGGCCGACAAATGCAATCAGCCCGCACTGGCAGACGGTGGCACTGATCATAAACGAACTTACCACCAGCAGCCCGACGGTCACCAGCCGCACATTGACCCCCATGGAATGCGCCATCTCCCGGCCCATCAACAGCAGGTTCATTGAATGGGACAGCCAGAAAATAATCAGAAAACAGGGCAGGACCATCATGCCCAGGTAGGCAGCCTCCTTTGCCCCGGCAGACGACAGATCCCCCATCAGCCAGAACATGATATTCTGCAGACGGGCGTCACGGGAAAGGGAGATAAGAAACATGATCACAGCTGAACAGAACGCATTGACCATCACGCCGGAAAGAAGGAGCGATTCCTTTTTCAGGATCGTCGGACCGGATGCGATTCCAAGCACCAGGAAAAGCGTTCCCATTCCCCCGGCAAACGCCAGAAGACCGGTACCGGGAAAGCGTGAAAGCCCAAGCAGGATGCCGATGATCGCCCCGATGGCCGATCCGCCGGAAATACCGAGTATATAAGGCTCTGCCAGTGGATTTCTCAAAATCGCCTGAAAAACGAGTCCGCCCACTGACAGGGCAGCCCCGACAATTGCGGCAAGCATGACCCGCGGAAAACGGATTTTCCAGATGATGGCATATCCCATGCTGTCGGGATTTCGGAGCGATTCAAACGTCTCAAGGATTGACGCGAACCCCGCACCGGAAGAGCCCATGGCCAGCCCGAAGAACATCGCCACGAGTAGCAGGGCCAGCATGATTCCGGAAACAACGGATATACGTTTGAGCACTGCGGGCATGGTCAAGGGGCCTCAGGGAAGAGTTCGGGATGAATGAGCCGCACCAGCTGTTCCAGGCCGTCTACGAGGCGGGGCGACGGTCGGTCGAACACGTCGGAGTCGACCAGGTAGATCCGGTCATGCTTTACAGCGGGCAAATCCGACCATTGGCGCCACTGATCCACCACCCGTTCAAAGGTTTTTTGCCGGGCCATGGAGGTTATGATCATGATCTCGGGCATCCGGGCGAGGACCTCCTCCACGGAAAAATGGGGATAACCGGTCAGACCGCCGGCCACGTTTTTTCCCCCGGCCCGCACGATAAGTTCATGTATAAAGGTGTCTGCACCCGCGGTTACAATCGGAGCTACCCCGATCTGAAAAAAAACGGAAGGCCGGGTCGATGTTCCGGAGACCATGTTCTCAATTCTTTGAAGCCGATAGTTCATGTCATCCAGGCGAGCCCGGGCTGCGTCTTCGGCATTGAGAATTCTGCCGATCGCTTCAATTGATTCGAGCACGGAATTCAGATCACGTGGATTGACGGCAAAAACGGGTATTCCGATAGCTTCGATCCGGCTGACGATCGCCCCTGGATTGCCGTCTTTGATGGCAATGCAAAGGTCCGGATTCAAAGAAACGATCTTTTCCAGATCGAGAAACACATAGGTGCCCACCGAAGGAAGCCGCGTGGCGGCTTCCGGATAATCGCTGAACTCGGTGGCGCCTACCAGCCGGTCGCCCCGATCCACGGCAAAGACGATCTCCGTAATGCTCGGGGCAAGCGATACCACCCGTTTCGGATTTGCCGGAACCCGTACGGTCCGTCCGGCCTGATCAGTGACCCTGACATATTCGGACGCCCGCCCGTTCTGACAAAGAACCATCGGCACGCACAAAACGAGTAAATAAAGGCATATCCTGTTTAACTTGAAAATTCGCATGGGCAAAAAAAAATCCTTGCAGCCGATTTCGGCCCAAGGATTGCACCCGGTTCTTCATCCATAGGGGCGTCTGCCCGGTCTTACCGCCGGGAAAACGTACGATACGGGCAGGTCTTCTGGCTTATGGATCAACCGGACAAGCCGCGCCTTCCCATGCATTTTTTTCAAGCACAGTGGCCTTCGTGCGACTGCCGTCCCCATTTACAGCGGCGGGACCACGACGGAATTTCACCGTCTTCCCTTTTATGCCGATTCCGGCACCCGTATTCTCGATAAATTCGCCTTAGTTTTGACGAAATGCACCTGAAATGTCAACATCAAACTCTTTTTAACATTGCGGTTATCAAAACGCCCCCAAGGAAATCTCACAACAACGTTTTGCTTGCAAAAAACGGTTATTTAACGTATCTTTGCCATGTTCCGGAAACCAAAATGTTATATAAGTATCTAAATTCAGCAGAAATTAATGACTTCAAATTCGTACCTGATTTTTCAAATAGACGAGTTGTTCTTCGCCATCCCCGTTAACGCAACCGAACAGATTCTGCGGGCGGCCGAACTGACCCATATTCCTCAGGGCCCTGAACTGCTCCTTGGACTGCTGAATATAAAAGGTGATATCCTGCCGGTAGTCAATCTTCGAAAACAACTCCATCGGCCCGAACGCGCGCTCAAGGTATCCGATCGAATCCTCGTCGTTAAGGTGGGCAAGCACCGCGTGGCGTTTTCAGCAGACCATGTGCAGACGGTTGCCGGCCTGTTGTGTGAACCGGTCGATACGGCCGAGGACATTTACCCCGAACTGGAGCAGTACTTCACGGCTGCATCACGCTACAACGAACAAAATGTCTTGATCTACGATATTGAAAAACTGATCCCGCCCCATCAGGTGGACGTTCTCCATCAATTTCTGCAGCAGGTGGAATAAATTCAGATGAAACCGGACATCCCGGAACCTTTAACGGATGAGTTACGCAAGTTTGCCGCAATTCATACCGGGCTCCATTTTCCGCCGGCAAAAAACAGGGCACTCAAAAAGGGCGTGCAGACCACAGCACGGGAAATCGGATACGAGGATACGTTCGCATTCGTCGAGGATCTACTCAACGGGTCGCCAACCCGGCAGATGATCGACCAGCTGATAAAAAATCTGACAATCGGGGAAACCTTTTTCTTCCGGGACAAACACCTGTTCCAGATTTTACGTGACGACATATTCCGCGGAATCCTCCAGCACCCGCAGCGCACCGACAAGCGACTCCGTATCTGGAGCGCCGGTTGTGCCACCGGAGAAGAGCCTTACTCGATCGCCATCCTGATCGAACAGATGCAGCATCAGTTTCGTGGCTGGGACATTACGATCATCGGCTCCGATATAAACCCCTACTCACTTGCCAGGGCTGAGAGCGGCAGCTACACCCAATGGTCGTTCCGTGACACTCCGGACGCGATCCTGAAGAAATTTTTTATACCTAAAGAAAACAATTCATATGAAATCACACCGCGCATTAAACAAATGGTCCGCTTCAAGCGATTGAATTTTGTAACCGAAGACTACCTGAAGCATTTGGATCAAACCGATCCGATGGATATCATTTTGTGCCGGAACGTTCTGATGTACTTCGACGGCACCCTTCGTGATGCCGTCATTTCGCGCCTGAACCGATCATTGGCAGAAAATGGCTGGTTTATTGCCGGCCCAGCGGAAACCGGGTTTGTAAATGAGCCCGGACTCACCCCGGTCCGTTTTCCCAATGCGATTCTGCACCGCAAAGGCCCGCCGAGAAAAAACAATTGCCCGGCAGATCGCAATCAATCTGCCGAAATTTCGGAAGCCCTGCCATCATCGACAGCCTTGCGCCCTTTGAAACGGCGTAAAACCGACGAAAAGCATTATCAGCCGCCGACACTTGATCTTTACCAGGAAGCATTGACCGCTTACCAGAAAGGCCGCTACCGGACAACCATCCGAACGCTTTCTCCCGTGCTCCACAATTCAAAAATAGATGGGAACAGTTTTCTGATGCTGACGGAATCGATGGCGCTGATGGCCAGAGCCCATGCCAACCTGGGTGAACTCGAAGAGGCTGTTCGCTGGTGCAGGACCGCCATTGCCCATGAAAAATTAAATGCTTTAAATTATTATCTACTGGCCACGATCCATCAGGAAGGCGGCCAATACCCGGAGGCGGTTTCAGCGGCAAAGCAGGCCCTGTATCTGGACCCTGAATTCATTATGGGACACTTCACGCTGGGGCTGCTGATGCAGCAGACCGGCCGGGCGACGGATGCGGGAAAGTATTTGAAAAACGCACTGTCATTGCTGAAAACAATGGCTCATGATGATCCGGTCCCGAACTCCGACGGCATCACCGCAGGCCGGCTGCAGCAGACCGTTGAATTGATGATGGGTCATGAAAATTAAACGTTTTCTCAAACAATAATCTGTTTAGGAATGAAACGATATGAATCCAGACAACGATCCTCGTGACGCCCGGATTCTTTCAGAGCGCGCCCGTCAACTCGCCCGTGAAGCAGACCCGGGGTATTTGTCTGATAATGGTTTGGAACTAGTAGAATTCAACCTTGCAGAGGAAACGTATGGGATTGAATTGAAATACATCCGGGAGATATTTGTCCTGAAAGAATTGACCGGACTGCCCGGCGTCCCGCCATTTATCCGGGGCATCATTAATGTCCGCGGAACCATTGTATCCGTAGTCGATCTCAAACAGTTCTTCGGCCTTGCAGAAACAAACGCCGCGGACAGCAAGCAGATTATTATTCTATCCTCACAGAACATGGAATTCGGGATATTAACCGACCGGATTATCGGTGTTCGAAAACGTCCGAAATCCGCAATGCAACCTCCGATCCCGACCCTGTCCGGAATCCGGGCCCGCCATCTGAAAGGAATAATTGATGGAAGGATCGCCGTTCTCGATGGCAAAAAGATGCTTGAAGACGAACAGATGCAGATTCATCCGGAACGCGGGTTCTAAACAAGAAAACAGACATTCTAAATTAACATCCTACTCATAAAGGCAGGAGGATTTCCATGATCCGTTCTTTTTCAAGAAGCATTATGACCAAACTGGTCCTCCAGTTTTTTTTCGTCGGATTCGTTCCGGTATTCATCCTGGCCGGTTCGACCTACTTCTATTCGAAAAACATGCTCGAATCCCAGGTGTACAGTCAGATTTCGTCGATTAATTCGACCCGGAAAGACCAGGTGGTCGATTTCCTGAAGGAACGGATGAAAAACCTGATCCTCCAGTCCAGGTCCCAGAGCATTACCGTTATTCTGAACACGAGCTACTACGAAATTGCCAATAACCTTTTCAAGGATTACATCCGCATTTTCGGCTACCAGGATATCCTGCTCCTGGATATAAACGGAAATATCCGTTTTTCTGCAATACTGAATCAATCCGAAAAACACGATGTCGATCTCGATCATTTAAACGCGCCCGCCCTCAACCAGCTGGTTGAAACCGTTGTCCGGACGAATGAACCGGTTATGACCGATCTCTCCTATTACGCCCCCCGGCTGACACATTCGATTTTCATGGGAGCACCGATTCTGGATCCCGAAGGCAAGATCACTTCTATTCTCGTTTTTCAGATCGACGCCGCCCAGGTTTCCGCCCTGATCGAGCAGAATGCCTATCTGGGCAAAACCGGCGAAACGTTTCTCGTCGGTGCGGACCACCTCATACGCAGCAATTCCCGCTTTTCTAAAGAAAACGAAATCCTCAAGCGCAAAATCGAAACCATTGCCGTTGAACATGCCGTTGCCGAGGGGCTTTCCGGCACCCGGAAGATGACGGACTATCGCGGTGTGAATGTATTGAGCGCCTATTCTCCTTTAAGCATGAATCAGCGGCTGGGCACCGATTTCGATTGGGCCATCGTGACCAATATTTCAACGGATGAGGCCTTTGAATTCCTGACAAATCTGCGATTCCAGTATATGTGGACCGTCCTGCTGCTCCTCGCCCTGGTTGGCTTTTTCGGGTATTATCAATCCAAATCACTGGCCAGGCCCCTGAAGATGCTCTCCCAACATGTCCTTCGCATGGATGAGGGGGACCTCACAATTGAACTCGAAGACAAAGGGAAGAATCGTTCGGATGAAGTGGGAATCCTGATGCAAACCTATGAAAAGGGGACTCGCCGGTTCCGAAAGCAGATACAGCAGATCAACGAATCGAGCAACATACTGCTCGCATCCATCAGCCAGATTTCAACGACGGCGTCCCAGTTGGCTTCCAGTGCGTCGGAGGCGTCGAGTTCCATCAGTGAAGTCACCACCACGATGGAAGAAGTCAAGCAGACGTCACAGGTATCCATGGAAAAAGCGGAAAACGTCTCGAAAAGTGCGGAGCGCACCGCCCGGATTTCCAGGGCCGGCAAAGAGGCGACGGAAAATACCATGAGCGGCGTTAACCGGATCAAGAAGGAAATGCACTATATCGCGGAAAGTACAATCAAACTGAGCGAGCAGACACAGCGCATCGGGGAGATCATCAATACCGTTACGGATATCGCCGATCAATCCAATATCCTTTCGGTAAACGCCGCTATAGAAGCTGCAAAAGCCGGCGAACACGGCAGGGGTTTTTCCGTGGTGGCCCAGGAGGTCAAGTCCCTGTCCGATCAGTCAAAAGAGGCAACCAACCAGATTAAAGCTATTTTGAACGACATCCAGAAAGCCACCGGGGCTGCCGTAATGGCAACCGAGCGCGGTACGAAAACCGTTGACGAAGCCGTCGAACTCTCCGAGCAGGGCGGCGATGCCATCGACCGATTGTCGAAAAATGTCGCTGAATCTTCGGAAGCGGCTCTCCAGATCACGGCTTCCACACAACAGCAACTCTCCGGCATGGATCAGCTCTCCCAGGCAATGGAGAGTATCAATGACGCCACTCTGCAGAACCTGGACAGCGTCCGCCAACTCGAGGATGCCATTAAGAACCTTGAAGAAATGGGACAGACGGTCCGTAAATTCGTTTCGGCTTATAAAGCCTGATGGCAGAGGAATAAATGAATCAGAGTGAACTGGAAAAACGGTTGCTGGAGGCGTTTTCCGAAGAATCCGAAGAGCGTCTTGAAAACCTGTTTTCGAAATTAACGGAACTTGAAAATGTCACCCGTGATGACAAACGAAAAGAGATTCTCGAGGTTGTATTCCGGGAAGCTCATAGTTTGAAAGGTGCAGCGAGATCCGTCAATTTGCCTCCGATCGAATCCCTTTGCCAATCCATGGAAACGGTTTTCGGTTTGCTGAAGGGCGATGAATTGCCCTTTTCCTCACACCTGTTCGACCGACTCCATGATGCAGCAAAAATGGTCGAACGCTACACGCTCGCCAATAAGCCGGCACGAACCGGAATGCTCAACGAGATGACCGCTCTCGAAAAACAATTGGAGGCACTTACTGTGCCGGCCAACTCGGAAAAAAACGAAGCGCCTCCCGAGGTTGAGCTTCCCGCTGAAAGCGCCGTGCAAAAAGCCGCAGAAAAGGAATCGCATGACCGTTTTCCCGTCGATCAAAAGGTCGATCAAAAGAATGACAACCGGTCTCCGGGATCTGATACGGTCCGCATTTCGTCGTCCAAACTCGATGCCCTGCTGCTGAAGACCGAGGAACTGATCGTTCTCAAACAATTCACCGGCCAACTCCTGATTCGCCTCAAGGACTTTCAGGAGGATATGGAAACCCGGTCAAGAGAGCATAAAAAATACTATAGCAAATTATCCGATCATACGGGATCTCAAGGAGGTTTCAGAAACCTTCCCGAAGGCATACGCGACTACTTGAACCTCGTTACGGATAATCAGCGGGACTCAGTCGAGCGGATAAAGGAACTGGTCAAAACAATGGAACAGGGGAATCGAACCGTGTCGACCATGGTCGATGATCTATTAAACGACATGAAAAAGACAACCCTGCTTCCCTTCTCCACATTGTTTGCCGTTCTGCCCCGGATGACCCGCGAAATTGCCAGGGATCGAAATAAAAGTATCGAGCTTCGACTTTCCGGAGACGAAACCGAAATCGACAAACGGATCCTGGACCGCATCAAAGACCCGATGATCCATATCATCAGAAATGCCATCGACCATGGGATTGAATCGCCGGATACACGCACATTGCACGGCAAAACCCGAACAGGGACCATCAGCATCCGGGTATCCCAGATCGAAAGCAACCGAGTGGAGGTCACCATTTCAGACGACGGCGCCGGTATCAATATACCCGCACTTCACGCCAAAGCGGTTAAATCCGGTGTTATCAGGGAAGCCGACCTGGGAAAACTGACGGAGGACGACTCCCTGGCATTGATTTTTCATTCGGGACTCACAACCAGCCCACTGATTACCGAAATCTCGGGAAGGGGCCTGGGAATGGCCATTGTGAAGGAAACGGTTGAAAACCTCGGGGGGCGCCTGAAAGTTGAAAATGTGACCGGCCGCGGGACAACCTTGAAGCTTCGACTACCCGTCACCCAGGCAACCTTCCGTGGCGTCCTGGTTTCATCTGCCGGGCGTTATTTTATTATACCCAATGCCCAGGTACAGCATGTGATTCAGGTTCGCCCGGCGGACATATGCCGGTTGGAAAATAAGCCGGTTATCCGGATCGAACAGCGGGCTGTCGGCCTTGTTCACCTCTTTGAAGTCCTTGGCCAACAGGTGCCGCCGAAAGAAAAAAAATACAACGAACAAATCGGCGGTGAAGTTTATACGGCCATAATCCTGGGCTCTGATGAGCAGCAAGTCGCCTTTGTAATCGATGCCATCATTGGCGAGCAGGAAGTCCTCGTCAAAAGCCTGGGCAAACAGCTCGGTCGCGTCCCCCTGATCGCCGGGGCCACAGTGCTCGGGTCCGGCCAGGTAGTTCCCGTACTAAATGTCCGGGAACTGATCCTGTCCGCTGCTGAAAAAGATTTTTTTCCGGCAGTTGCCACGGATCTTCTTTCTAAAACATCCCCGGTTGAGAAACGATCCGTACTGGTGGTCGAAGATTCGTTTACATCCCGAACCTTGTTGAAAAACATACTGGAAGCTTCCGGGTACCAGGTTCAAACCGCCATTGACGGTGAGAATGGCTTCGGTCTTTTAAAATCGGGCGCCTTCCATGCGGTGGTTTCGGATGTTGAAATGCCCAGAATGAACGGATTTGAGCTTACGGAAAAAATCCGGTCGAATAAAGCAACGGCGGACACGCCGGTTATACTGGTAACCAGTCTCGACTCACGCGAGCACCGTGAACGCGGTATCGATGTGGGGGCAGATGCCTATATCGTCAAAAGCAGCTTCGATCAAAGCAATCTGCTGGAAGTACTGGAACAATTAATGCCGTCATAAGTGACTGTCTCTCAACAACAGCTCTTGCTCTTGCTCTTGCTCTTGCTCTTAATCTTAATCTTGCTCTTAATCTTGATGGATTCGTAAAAAGCAACGAACTCCGCTTCGCGGCGTTATTACAGAAAGGAACTTTGGTCTTCAATCGTGTTCGTTGTCGTTGTCGTTGTCGTAATCGGTTTAAAAATCCGAGTACGATTACGACAACGACAACGACAACGAATCCCATCCCGAAATAGCGAGTTCCTTGGAAGCTATTTACCCGCTGGCGGTGTTTTTGAAGAAAGGAACTTAAAAACAAATGCCGTGCACGTGCACGAAAACCGAAACCGAAAGCTTTTCTCTGTGTGCTCTGTGCCCTCTGTGGTTAAACGAACTTTTTACGAGGGCATTAATCTTAAATCTTGCTCTTACTTTATATCTTAATGGCGCTGTCGCCCCGCATATGTGAACGCCGGGGTTTTTTAGAAAACCCTCGTAAAACATGAGGTTATATGAATAACAACCTTGAAATTCTGCTCGTTGAGGACAGCCGGACCCAGGCTCTCAAATTTCAAATTATGCTGGAAAATCATGGCTATCACGTCCAGGTGGCCCAAAACGGCCTGGAAGCGATGAACATGCTCCTGAGCAACCACATTTCCATCGTGATCACGGACTGGGTCATGCCGGAAATGGATGGATCCGAACTCTGCCGGGCTATCCGGCAACACGATTTCGGCGGCTATATTTATCTTATCCTGTTGACGGCAAGAGATTTAAAAGCCGATATCATCGAAGGTCTTAAAGCCGGCGCTGATGATTACCTGACCAAACCGGTCGACGATGCAGAACTCATGGCCCGCCTGAGTACTGCCGAGCGTATCATCACACTCGAAAAGACCCTCAAGAAACGCAACCAGGAAATTGCCCTGCTGTCCATAACGGATCCCCTGACCAGAGTGCATAACCGTGGGTATCTCAACGACACACTGCCGGTTGCCTTCAAACGGGCAGCCCGCTACGGCAATTCGCTTTCGATTATCCTATGCGATATCGACCATTTCAAAGAGGTCAACGATCGGCATGGACACCAGGTGGGAGACAAGGTCCTCATCGCGTTTGTCCAGACCCTGAACGAAGCCCTTCGAAGGGATCTGGACTGGATCGCCCGATACGGCGGAGAAGAGTTTATCATTGTCCTGCCGGAAACCGATCTTGCCGGCGCTAAGACGGCTGCCGAACGTTTTCGGAAGCTCGTTGCCGATATGGTAGTGGAAACCGAACACGGAGAAATCCGTATTACCGCCAGTTTCGGCGTCTCAACACTTTGCTCCAGAAATGTCTCTCCTGGCGCCGATGCAGAAGAATTGATCCGGGTTGCCGACCGATGCCTCTATGAGGCCAAAGATCAGGGGCGCAACCGGTCCGCTGGAGCCGAAATATGATCCGGGTCCTGATAGTCGATGATTCGAAAACCACCCGTGAGTACCTGAAACACATAATTGAATCCGATCCGGAACTTTTCCTCGTGGCCGAGGCTGAAAACGGCAGCGACGCGGTTTTAAAAGTGTCGAAATAC
>JAGXHH010000241.1 GCA_024636355.1 Desulfobacteraceae bacterium
CGCCTTCGGCTACGATGCCACGGGCCGGTGGCAGTACCGGATACCGACCGGGCTCGGGCAGCATATCCTGCTGTCGATCGGCATGGAAATGGTGCCCGGGCAGAACCGGGTCCGCATGCACTTTCACCGGCATACGAAACAAACCGATGCGCATCCGGAAGACAGTCTGGTTGTTCGCCTCATCCTCCGGCCGGATATTGAAAACCGAAGTTTCCACGCAACCACCAAAGCCTTTACCGGTCCTGAAGAACAGTTTTTCGCCGCCGTAAATTCCCGCAAAAACGGGTTTGGTTTTTCCCCGGACCCGGACCATCGTCTCGATGTCGATATGGTCGGCGCGGCCTTCTTTCCCGAACCGGAATGGCAGTACATGGTCCGGCGGCCACTGGAAGCCGAACGGGGGATGGATTCGGATTCGGACCTGTTCAGCCCCGGTTATTTCCAGGCCGGTCTGGAAGGGGGCCAAACGCTCACCCTCGATGCCCGGATCGGGGCGGCGGCGGCGGACTCCGACGGGCTTTCCCCTATGACATTTAACTGGGAGCAGATGGCCCGGACGATGCCGGTTCCTGATGCAATGAATGCGGCCATGGATTACTACCTGGTCGACCGCCAGAAACTCAAAACGGTGATTGCGGGGTATCCCTGGTTTCTGGACTGGGGGCGCGATTCGCTGATCTTCTGCCGCGGCCTGATCGCCGCCGGCAAACTCGAAGCGGCAGGGGCGGTCATCCGGCTGTTCGGGCGCTTCGAGGAAAACGGCACCCTGCCGAACATGATCTGCGGCGATGACGCCCGGAACCGGGATACGTCCGATGCGCCCTTGTGGTTCATGGTCGTCTGCGGGGATTTTGCCGAAGCCACCGGTTCCGATGCGTTTCTCGACGAGGTCTGGGGGGACCGGACCATTCGGGAGATCCTGTTTTCCATTGCCGCCGGGTATGCCCGGGGCACGCCCAACGGGGTGAAAATGGATCCGGAAACCGGGCTGATCTATTCGCCGTCCCATTTCACCTGGATGGACACCAATTTTCCGGCCGGCAGTCCGCGTAAGGGGTATCCGGTCGAAATCCAGGCGCTCTGGCATGCGGGTCTGACCTTTTTATCGTCAATCGATCCGCCTAAAGGCTCTGCTGCCGCCGGAAACCTCGATATAAAAGCGATGGCCGAACGGACGGGAGCCGCCCTTATCGAATATTTTTATCGCCCCGATCTCGGGTTCCTCTCGGACTGCCTGCATTGCGAAGCAGGGCAGACCCCGGCCGAAGCGGTTGCCGATGACGCCCTGCGGCCGAACCAGTTGTTTGCCGTCACCCTGGGGGCGATCCGGGATCATGCGATCTGCCGGAACATCCTGTCCGCCTGTTCGGAACTGGTGGTGCCCGGCGCCATTCGCAGTCTGGCCGACCGGCCGGTGACTTATCCGCTTGAGATCCGGCAAAATGACCGGCTCCTGGGCGACCCGCACCATCCGTACAAGGGGCGCTACATGGGAGATGAGGACAGCAGCCGAAAACCCGCATACCATAACGGGACGGCCTGGACATGGGTGTTTCCGTCGTTTTGCGAGGCATGGGCCGCCGTTTACGGGGATGCGGGAAAACCGGCCGCCCTTGCCTGGCTGGGCAGCGTCTCGGCGTTGATCAACCGGAACTGCGCCGGGCACCTGCCGGAAATCGTCGACGGTGACGCCCCCCATCACCAGCGCGGCTGCGATGCCCAGGCCTGGAGCGCCAGCGAGGTGTACCGCGTGTCGAAGAAGCTGGTTAAGGGATAAGGTTAAGGGATAAGGTTCAAGGTTCAAGGTTCAGGGTTCAAGGTTGAAATTCAAGGTTAAAGCCGGGTAGGGGGTAGGTTGGGCTGAGCACAGCCA
Organism: Desulfobacteraceae bacterium; assembly: GCA_024636355.1. Lineage (GTDB taxonomy): Bacteria > Desulfobacterota > Desulfobacteria > Desulfobacterales > Desulfosalsimonadaceae > JAGXHH01. The sequence continues at coordinate 1,874 of JAGXHH010000241.1, forward strand.
AGCCCAACGTTGTGGTATTGCGTTTTGTTGGGCTTCGCTCCGCTCAGCCCAACCTACGCGTAGGGGCGGGTTTCAAACCCGCCCAAAAAATGGTACGATTAACGTACACCGTCCCGCCAAGCGGGATTGCGTACGATTCATTAAATGATATAGAGATTTATAAACCGAAATTAATCGGCAGACACTCGCGAGCGCGACTCCTGTTAACCGAATAATCGCAAGAGGGATCAGATGAGCCATATCAAAACATTCCAGGTTTTCCCGAAAGTTCCCGCGCGGCTGGCGTTTCTCGAAAAATTGATCCGGAACATGTGGTGGTGCTGGCGGCTGGATGCCGTGGAACTGTTCCGCCGGGTCGACCCCCGCCTGTGGGAGCGCTCCGGCAGGAACCCGATCGTTTTCTCAACCCTGATTCCCCAGGAGCGGCTGGAAAGGCTTGCCCGGGACGACGGTTTTTTAGCCCACCTGGACCGGGTGCAGAAACAGTTCGAAAAAGAAATTATCACCCCGGTGGATTATTCCGAAACCCCCTATGGCAAAAATGGAACGATCGCCTATTTTTCAATGGAAGTCGGGATTCACGAGAGCCTGCCGTTCTTTTCCGGGGGACTCGGTGTGTTGGCCGGCGACCATCTTAAGGCTGCATCCGATTATCAGCTGCCGCTGGTCGGCATTTCCCTGCTCTACCGGAAAGGGTACTTTCATCAATACCTGGACCATGAAGGATGGCAGCAGGAAGAATACCCGGAAACCGATATCTATCACCTGCCGGTCCGGCGGGCCAAAGACCTGTCGGGAAAGGACATGCTGATTTCCGTTTCCGGTCCCGACGGCGAAATTCAAGCCCAGGTCTGGACCATATCGATCGGCCGGGTCCCGCTCTACCTTATCGATACGAACATTCCCGAAAACAAACCGGAGAAGCGCGACCTGACATCCCGGCTCTATCCCGGGGAATACGGCGTGCGCCTGGCCCAGGAAATCCTGCTCGGCATCGGCGGAATGCGGGTGCTCGAAGCGTTGGGGATCGTTCCGGCCGTCTGCCATCTAAACGAAGGGCATTGCGCGTTTGCCTGCATCGAGCGACTGGTCCAGATCATGGAAAACGCCAATGTCGACCTGGAAACGGCTATCGAGATCGTGCCGCGGAGCATGATCTTTACCACCCACACCCCGGTAGCCGCCGGTCATGACGAGTTTCCCGTCTCCCAGGTCCGGCCGTACATGGAATCATTTGCCGGCCGGCTCGGCGTGGATGTGGAAACGATCATATCCTGGGGGCAGACCGAGGGCCGGTTCAACCCGGACGGCAAGCTGTCGATGTTTGTCCTGGGCCTTCGATTTGCGCAATTCTGCAACGGGGTCAGTCGGCTTCACGGCTCGGTGGCCCGTAAAATGTGGGCCCATGTCTGGCCCAAGCGGCCCGTCACGGAAGTGCCGATCTCCTATGTGACCAACGGCATTCACATCCCTTCGTGGATATCGATCGAAAACCATCTGCTTTTTGAACGCTACCTGGGGCCGGGGTGGTTTTTGAACACGTTGAGCGATGCGGACATCACCAACCGGATCGACCAGATCTATAACGAGGAATTGTGGCGCGCCCGGGAAATGAGCCGGTCGCGCCTGGTGCGCAGCTGCCGGACGTACATGGTGAAACAATACGGCCGGCGCAACGCGCCCAAGGCCGTCATGGAACAGGCAGAGACCGTGCTTGACCCCGAGGTGCTGACCATCGGGTTTGCCCGGCGGTTTGCCACGTACAAGCGGGCCTACCTGCTCCTGATGGAACCCGAGCGACTGGAGGCGTTGATCAAACATCCAAAAACGCCTGTCCAGTTCGTCTTTGCCGGCAAGGCCCACCCGAAGGACAACGAGGGGAAGGAACTGATCAAGCAGGTAATTCAGTTCGCCAGGAAACATAGTGTCCGGGAGCGGTTTATTTTCATAGAAGACTATGACATCAATATCGCCCGCCACCTCGTCCAGGGCGTCGATGTCTGGCTCAATACGCCCCGCCGCCCGTACGAGGCCTGCGGTACAAGCGGCATGAAAGCGGCTGTAAACGGGGTGCTGAACTTAAGTATCCTGGACGGCTGGTGGGACGAGGGGTTCCGGGATGACCGGGGATGGCGGATCGGCAACGGGGAAGAATATGAGGACTGGGGCTACCAGGATGCCGTGGAAAGCCGGGCGCTGTATAATATTCTGGAAAACGATGTGATTCCGACGTTTTACGATAAAAAAGCCGGCGACACCCCGGATCAGTGGGTCCGCATGATGAAGGAAGCCATGAAAATGGCGCTGCAGCAGTTTTCCACTCACCGCATGATCCAGAATTATGAACGGGACTACTACCTGCCCGCGGTTGCCAACTATTACCGGTTGACCGAAGATCAGTCCCGGCAGGCAAAAACTCTTGTGCTGCAGCGCCATCGATTGAAAAAGCTGTGGCCGCACACATCGATAAAGACGCCGGTCAGCAAGCTCGAAGTGCCGTTCCGGGTAGGCGATAATTTCCAGGTAACGACCGAAGTGAACTTAGGGGAACTGACACCGGACGAAGTGGTGGTGGAGCTTTATTACGGGCGGCTCAAATCGGTGGATGAACTCGTGGACAGCAGTGCGGAGATTATGGACGTTGCTGAACAGCGCAGCAGCGGAACATATGTCTATACCTGCCAGGTGCTGTGCCGATATGCCGGGCGCTTCGGGTTTACCGCACGAGTCGTACCGAAAGCCGATGATTATCTGAGATACACACCCGGATTTTTGACCTGGGCTTAACTCGTTTTAGGGAGAAAGATTGCATGCTATCGGCCGGAACAAATCCCCGGGTCCTTATCGTAACACCGGAGGTAACCTATCTGCCGCAGGGGATGGGAAATATCGCCAACTACCTGTCGGCCAAAGCCGGCGGACTGGCCGATGTTTCCTCCGCCCTGATCAGTAAACTGTTTGCCCTCGGCGCAGATGTCCATGTGGCGCTCCCGGACTACCGGGGGATTTTTCACACCAATATGGGGCCGCTGTGGGCGCTTTACCAGAAAGAGCTTGATACCTACCGGAAATTCCTACCGGAAGAACGCCTTCATCTCGCCGAAGACCGGGCATTTTATTATGTTGACAATGTCTATTCGAATCTCACCGCGGAGAACCTGAAAATCGCCCTGGCTTTCCAGCGGGAGGTGCTCAACAATATCCTGGCCCGGGTACGCCCGGACCTGATCCACTGCAACGACTGGATGACCGGACTGGTCCCGGGATTTTCCCGGCGGGTGGGCGTACCCTGCTTGTTTACCGTTCATAATATTCATACGGTCAAGTCCCCGTTGGCGGTCTTAGAGGACAGGGGCATCGATGCAGCCGATTTCTGGCAGAACCTGTATTATGACCAGATGGCCGGCAGTTACGAGGTAACCCGGGAAAGCAACCCGGTCGATTTTCTGGTGAGCGGCGTGTTCGGGGCTCATTTCGTCAACACCGTCAGCCCCACTTTCCTGCGGGAGATTGTCGAGGGGCGGCATGGTTTTGTCTTCCCGACGCTTCGTCAGGAATTGACCAACAAGGTCAACGCCGGTGTGGCCGTCGGGATTATAAATGCGCCGGATCCCTCCTATATCCCGTCCGAAGACCCGGCACTGGTCCGGAATTTTACCGCTGACGATTTCGAGGAGGGGAAGCGGGCGAACAAACGCCACCTGCAGCAGCAGGTCGGATTGTTACCGGATGAAACCGCACCGGTTTTCTTCTGGCCTTCACGGCTCGATCCCGTACAGAAGGGCTGCCAGCTTCTGGCCGATATTTTATACGGGGTGGTGGCGAAGTACTGGGACCGGAACCTGCAGATTGTTTTTGTGGCAAGTGGAATATTTCAGCAGCATTTCCATTCGATTGTCGATTTTCACGGGCTGGAGCGCCGGGTGGCGGTATGCAAATTCGACGAGGAGCTTTCACGGCTGGCCTACGGGGCGGCTGATTTCATTCTCATGCCGTCAAGCTTCGAACCTTGCGGGCTGCCCCAGATGATCGCCCCGAAATACGGGACGCTCACAGTTGCCCACAATACCGGCGGTATTCATGACACGGTCCGGCACCTGGACGTCGCCAGAAGCAGCGGCAACGGGTTCCTGTTCGATTATTACGATTCCATCGGCCTGTTCTGGGCCATCGACCAGGCCATGGCGTTTTACAACCTGCCGCCGGAGGAGAAAAATCCCCAGATCCAGCGGATAATGAAAGAAAGCGCCGCCATGTTCAACCACGAGGTCACAGCGCGGCAGTATATCGAGCTGTACGAAAAAATGCTCCAGCGTCCGCTGATCACCACGCCGTGATATAAAATGTTCCTGGACGAGTTTTCTTGCTCTTAATCTTAATCTTGCTCTTAATCTCCATCTCAATCGTAATCTTAATCTCCATCTCAAGAGCAGAAAGAATGACTACTCTTTTTTCACAACTTGAGCAAATTTGATAACCGGAATAATACATGAAGATCATGAAGCTCCATGAAGGTTTTAATTCAAAAAGCTTTTCCTTCATGTTCTTTTATGATCTTCTTCATGGATCTTCATGTTCAAATCCACAGTGCGACCTTGATCTCAAGTTCCATTAATGATTATGCGCCAAACGAGTTAGGGGTTATTTTTTCGTAAATTGAGATTAATAGCAAGGGCGAGATTAAGATTAAGAGCAAGAGCAAGATTAAGATTAAGAAACAGCAGGCGGAATCTTAAAAAAAAGTGAGGCCCTTTTATGGCACAATCCGGCAAAAGCGATTCGACTGAAAAGTGGCGCCGCATCATCAAACTCGATTCGTATCTCGAACCCTATGCGCCGATACTCAAACGCCGGGCCGAGAGGGTTTCCGGAATGGAGCGCCGGCTGACCGCAGAGGAGATGACCATTGCCGAATTCGCCTCCGGGCACGAATATTTCGGGATGCATTTCCGCGACGGCGGGTGGATATTCCGGGAATGGGCTCCGAATGCCGAGGCCGTCTATTTGGTCGGCGATATGACCGGCTGGCAGGAGCAGGCGGCGTATGCCATGGAAAAGGATAACCGGACCGGCGTCTGGGAAATCCGCCTTCCCGCCGAACGCCTCTCCCACGGCGACCTCTACCGGCTGCGGATCCACTGGCCGGGCGGCAGTGGCGATCGGATACCGGCGTATGCCCGGCGTGTGGTCCAGGACCCGCATACCCATATATTCACCGCCCAGGTCTGGCGCCCCGAAACGCCTTACCAGTGGCGGCATCCCGATTTCAGAGTACAGGTCAGAGCCCCGCTCGTCTACGAGGCGCATATCGGCATGGCCCAGGAAGAAGAGCGCATGGGGACGTACACGGAATTTAAGGAAAACGTGCTGCCCCACGTGGTGGAAGCCGGATATAACGTGCTCCAGCTTATGGCCATCCAGGAGCACCCCTATTACGGGTCGTTCGGCTACCAGGTTTCAAATTTCTATGCGGCCTCTTCGAGGTTCGGCACTCCGGATGAATTAAAGGCGTTAGTCGATGCGGCCCACGAGGCGGGACTCGCCGTGGTCATGGACACTGTCCATTCCCATGCGGTCACAAACGAGGTCGAGGGGTTGAGCCGGTTTGACGGCACACCCTACCAGTATTTCCATGGGGGCGCCCGGGGGAGGCACGACTTGTGGGACTCGCGCCTGTTCGATTACGGCAAGATCCAGGTGCTCCATTTCCTGCTCTCCAATTGCCGGTTCTGGCTCGATGAATACAATTTCGACGGGTTCCGCTTCGACGGGATCACCAGCATGCTCTACCTGCATCACGGGCAGGCAAAAGCGTTTACCACCTATGATGACTATTTTGACCAAAGCGTGGATGAAGAAGCGCTCGCCTATCTCTGCCTGGCCAATAAGGTGATCCGCCAGGTGCGGCCCGATGCGATCACCATCGCAGAAGATGTCAGCGGTTTTCCCGGGCTGGCATTATCGCAGGAAGAAGGCGGCGCGGGTTTCGATTACCGGTTCGCCATGGGTGTGCCGGACAACTGGATCAAGATAATCAAGGAGTACCGGGACGAGGACTGGCCGATCGGCGACATCTGGCATGAACTGACCAACCGCCGGGCCGAGGAGAGGACCATCAGCTATGCCGAATCCCACGACCAGGCGCTGGTCGGCGACCAGACGGTGATTTTCCGCCTGATCGGTGAGGGCATGTATTATCACATGCACAAGGATGATCCGGACATGCAGGTGGATCGCGGCATAGCGCTTCACAAAATGATCCGCCTGATTACGCTGGCCACCGCGGGCCACGGGTATCTCAATTTCATGGGAAACGAGTTCGGCCATCCCGAATGGATCGATTTTCCCCGGGTGGGAAACAACTGGTCGTACAAATACGCCCGCCGCCAGTGGCGCCTGATGCGGGATCCGAATCTCAAGTACCACTATTTGTCTAATTTCGACCGGGACATGATCGTTCTGGCGCGTGATGCCAAAATACTGGAAACCCCCTGGCCGAAACTGGTTTTCGAGCACAACGAACAGAACGTCCTTGCCTTCGAACGCCAGGGGCACCTGTTCGTGTTTAATTTCCACCCGGCCAATTCCTACACCGACTACCGGATTGCCGCCCCGGCCGGAAAATACGCGGCCGTGCTCGACTCGGATGCCGGCATCTACGGCGGCCACAACCGCCTGTCGCCCGGACAGGTCCATTTTACGCAAAAGCATCCGGAAGAGGGGTGGCACTTCCTCCAGCTTTATCTCCCCACCCGCACTGCGATTGTGTTGAAGGCGGAATAGAAAAACGCATTTTGGGCCACAGAGGGCATTGTTTGATGAAGATGCCGAGAACCGTAGGTCGGGTTTCCAAACCCGACAGACAAGCCCCGATTTATGGGCCGGGGTGTTTTTGATAGTAGCACAAGGACTGCTCTTTTCTTCTGATCAATTACTTCGATGTTCAAGAGGGGAAAAAATGGCAAAGAGCCAGAAGAAAAAAACGAAACAGAAACCAAAGAGGAAAGAACTCACTTACGAAAACAAAGCCATCGAGATGGCGCGCAAGCACTATGAAGAGCAGAAACGAAAGGCCATAAACGAGCGCCGGACGTTTCGCGGCCTGCAGATCATTCCTTCGGCAAGCTTTTATGACGAATCCCACGGGCACCGGCCCGGCGAAAACAACTGGAAGGGATTCGGGTTCGATCTGCATCCCCAGGTTTCCCTGGTGGCGGGTGGACTGGTTCTGCTGTTTATTGTTCTGACTGTTGTCTACAGGGAACAGTCGGTTGTTTTTTTTCAGAGCCTGCTCGACGGCATCGGCAATATGTTCGGCTGGCTCTATATTCTGGCGGCCAATTTTTTTGTCATCGTCATGGTACTGATTGCGTTCAGCGACTACGGCAAAATAAGGATCGGGGGGCCGGATGCGCTGCCGGAGTTCCGGACGCTGAGCTGGTATTCCATGCTCATCAGTGCCGGAATGGGCATCGGCCTGATGTTCTGGAGCGTTGCCGAACCGATTTTCCACTATGCCGCCCCGTCCCCGATGTTCGCCGTGGCACCGGAAACGGCGCAGTCCGCCCAGGTCGCCCTGGGGCTCACCTATTACCATTGGGGAATCCATCCCTGGGGGATCTATGCCCTTGTCGGCCTTTCGCTGGCCTTTTTCGCCTACAATCGCGGACTTCCTCTGACCATCCGATCCGTATTTCATCCCCTCCTGGGTGACAGGATTTACGGCTTCTGGGGGAACCTGATTGACATTTTATCCGTGCTGGCCACCCTTTTCGGCCTCGCCACCTCGCTGGGGCTGGGCGTCAAACAGGTGTCCGCGGGGCTCACTTACCTGTTCGGTCTTCCGCAGTCAACGGAGTTTGCCGTACTGCTCATAGGGGCGATTACGTTTTTAGCCGTCATCTCGATTGCCACCGGCCTCGATAAAGGGGTCAAAATACTTAGTATCGCCAATATGTATACGGCCGCCGCGTTCATGGTATTTTTATTGATCGTGGGCCCCACGGTATACATCCTCAAAGCGTTCACGCAGAATATCGGTTTCTATATTCAGAACCTGCCCCAATTGAGCTTCTGGGTAGAGACGTATTACGGGGCGGAGGGGAGCGCCTGGCAGAATCCCTGGACCATTTTTTACTGGGGATGGTGGATATCCTGGTCCCCATTTGTCGGCATGTTTATCGCACGAATTTCCAAGGGGCGCACCGTTCGTGAATTTATCCTGGGCGTCATGCTTTTCCCGACGATCCTTTCCTTTTTATGGATGTCGTCGTTCGGCGGGTCTGCACTCTGGCTCCAGATCACCGGGGCCGCAGATATTGCCAGTGCGGTCAACGCCGATGTGTCGACGGCGCTTTTCGTGATGCTCGAAAGTTTTCCGTTCACCAAGGTAACGTCGTTTATCGGCATACTGCTGGTCACTATCTTCTTTATCACCTCATCCGATTCCGGCTCACTGGTGGTCGATCACCTTACTTCCGGTGGCAAGCTCGATTCCCCCGTACCCCAGCGGATTTTCTGGGGCGTCATAGAAGGGGTCTGCGCCGCGGCCCTGCTCATGGGCGGCGGTTTGGTCGCCCTGCAAAGCGCGGCCATTGCCACCGGCCTGCCGTTCACCATCGTGTTGCTGGTCATGTGCTACAGCCTATACCGTGGTCTGCAGGAAGAACACTACCACGTCACCATAATAGGGAAAATGGAACCGGAGACCCACAGAATCGAAATCCCAATGGATAAGTAATTGCTTTCTTGCTCTTGCTCTTAATCTTAATGGGCTCATAAAAAATCTATATCTCTCGCCAAGACGCAAAGAACGCCAAGGTAAGTGTATAAATTAATTATTTTTCTTTGCGGCCTTTGCGTCTTGGCGAGAAAAAAAATACTTTTTACGGCCTTATCAATCTTAATCTTGATCTTAATCAAACACTTACGCTAAAAAAACACCAGATTCCAGCCCTGTGCAATCTCGTAGGTCGGGATTCACATCCCGACGCGCACTTCCCAAAAAGCCACATCCTTTTGCCGGGAAACGAAACCTGTGCGAAGCAACCGATCCCGATTCGGTGCACAGGATTTTTGTACTTTATTTTTGTAGAACATTTGGTAGAATAAAAACTTTTGTAAATATTCAAAGTCGTTGTTCGATAAAGCGTTCGCCCTCGTACAAGCGAGCGTCGGGATGTGAATCCCGACCTGCACAACCATAAACGGAAACAAAAATGAATCGATCCAGGATGGACAATGCGACACGATATTGATTCGGATGAGGGCAAATCCAGGGAACAACTGATCCGGGAACTGGTCGAGCTCCGGGCCCGATGCGCCGCCGGCGGGCAGCCGGTCGGGCAATTGACGCAGCAGACGCCCGGGGATCTGCCGGAGCGGGAAAAAGAATATCGCGAAATCGCCTTGATCAACCGGATTTTGCGGGTGTTTGTCGTGGCCGGAGGCGATGAGCTGTTCGGCCAGGTACTCAGCATCGTGTGCGAAGGGATGGGCTGCCGGGACGGCATATTCGGCTACATTGCCGAGCCGGGACACCTGGTCTGCCCGAGCCTGACGAAAATGCTCGACTCGTGCGAGGTCGCCGGCAAATGCATCCATTACCCGCCCGAAAAATGGAAGGGGATGTGGGCCAGGGCGATTGCCGAAAAACGCTCCTTGTACACCAATGAGCCCCAACCGGTGCCCAAAGCGCACCTTGCGATCCGCAACAATCTGGCCGCTCCCATCATTTTCCAGGGGGAACCGATCGGCTTGTTGAACCTGGCCAACAACAAAAACGATTTCACCGATGCCGACTGCGGCCTGATCGATTCGATGGCCGAGCGGATTGCGCCGCTGCTCTATGCCTGGATTCAGAAGAAACTGCGCGAGGACGAGCGTACCAGAAATGAAGCCGAACTGCGGCAAAGCGAAAAGCGCGTGCGCCGGAAGCTCGAAAGCGTCCTGTCGCCCGAGGGCGATCTGGGTGTACTGGAACTGTCCGACCTCATCGATGTGCCGGCCTTGCAGAAACTCATGGAAGCTTTTTACGCGGTTGCGCAGATCCCCATGGCCATCATCGACGTGAAAGGTCGGGTGCTGATCGGCGTGGGCTGGCAGGAGATCTGCACCCGATTCCACCGGGCACGGCCGGAGTCCGCCCGATACTGCCTGGAGAGCGACACGTGCCTGTCCAGCGGGCTGGGCCAGGGGGAATGCCGCTTGTACAAGTGCCGGAACAACATGTGGGATATGGCCACGCCGATCATCCTGGCCGGCAGGCATCTGGGCAATATCTTCACCGGGCAGTTCTTCTTCGATGACGAAACAATCGACCGCACGCTCTTTTCCGCCCAGGCAAAACAATACGGCTTTGATGAGGAAAACTACCTGGCCGCCCTGGATCGCGTCCCCCGATTGAGCCGGAAAACCGTCGAGCAGGGGATGTCTTTTTTCCGAAAGCTTGCCGACATGATCTCCCAGCTCAGCTACAGCAACGTGAAACTGGCGCGCCTGCTGGCCGAACGCGACCGCCTGACCGCTTCGCTTCGGGAAAGCCGGGCGAAGCTGAAAGCGGCTCTGGCCAGCATGACCGATGCCGTCTGCATTTCCGATGCGGAGGGAAAGATCATCGATTTCAACTCTGCGTTTGCTTCTATCCACAGGTTCAGGGACAAGGCTGGGGTCTCCGGGGTATTGGACAGGTACTCCGCCATTGTGGAGGTCTACACGGCGGACGGCCAACCGGTGCCCCTGGACCAGTGGGCCATCCCGCGGGCATTGCGGGGCGAGACCGCCACGAATGCCGAGTGCACCCTTCGACGCAAGGATACAGGAGAAACCTGGGTTGGCAGTTACAGCTTCGGCCCGATTCGCGACAAAGGCGGCGTGGTCGTCGGGTCCGTTGTAGTGGGTCGCGATATCACCCAACGCAAGCGGACGGAAGAGGCCTTGAAGCGGTTAAACGATACATTGGAACAGCAGGTAACGGAGCGCACCGAACTGGCCGAGGCCCAGGCCCGGCAGCTGCGCAGCCTGGCGGTGGAACTCATTGAAGCCGAGGAGCGGGAGCGTCGGCGAATCGCTCAATTGTTGCACGATGATCTCCAGCAGATCATGGCCAGCGCCCGGATGCAGCTGCAGGCGGCTGTCGAAAACACGGGTGCCGCCGATCCCTTGTTGAATAATGTGGAAAGGCTTTTGAAAGAGTCGATCCGCAAATCGCGCAGCCTGTCGCACGAATTGAGCCCCCCGGTGCTCTACCAGGCCGATCTTTTCGCCGC
>JAGXHH010000242.1 GCA_024636355.1 Desulfobacteraceae bacterium
AAGAGACAGCATTGAATGCAGTCCGATTCCTTGAAGAGAAGCCCGGGGGCGGTCTTGCCGGCGGTTGAAAGCGCTCCGGTGGGGCATATGGACGTACACGCCATGCAGAGCGTGCAGGTTTTCTGGTTGATGATGACGTCACCGTAGGGGGCGCCGGCCGGCAGCGCGACTGTCTGTTTTTCGATTCGATTTCGGGACGCCAGCTGCTCGATGGCCCAGCGGGCCAGCCTGCGTTTCGGCTGATCGAAGTCGGCATTCACGGGCGCGGGCATCAGGGGATTGCCCGGCATCTCTACCGGCAGCTGGAGCGTATCGGCACCCGGTTTCAGCAGCACAACCGCGTTTTCGGGATATCCCAGTGCGGTGATTATCAGCTGCGTCCATTGCACCTGCTTATCGAGCAACTGCATGGTGTGGCCGTTCGTCTCCACTCCCGGAAGAACGATAATCCCGGCTGCACCGATTGCAAGCGTAGCCAGAATCGTTTCGATACCGAGTGCCCCGATCGGTTCGAAGCGGATATCGACTCTGCCGGATGACAAGATTTCATCTGCCGGTGTAAATTCATCTCCAGTTTCATGAAAAATGACAAGCGGCGCCCAAAGGCATTCGGCTGTTTGCGTTGATATGCGATTCAAGGCGCGTTCTACCGTCGGACGGGTTAACTGCAAGGCGCCGCTGGGGCAGGCGGTAACGCAGTTGCCACATCCCCGGCACGACTGGTGGTCTATTTGCGGCATCGGATTGCCGAAATCGATGGCCTGATAAGCGCATGCATCGAGGCAGCGGCGGCAGGCCGAGATCCCGGCGTATCGATGGCCGCAACGCTCGCCGATTATCTGGACAACGTTTACCGTTTCGAATTCCCCGGATCGGTCAAAATGCAGATTCCCGGTCAACCCGTCGTTTGCGGCCGGTATCCGAGCGGCGGGTATTGCCGGGGCGTTTTCCGTACAGGATTCCGGCCCGGCTTCCGAGGGGCGGGGGCCGCTCCGCAGTTGCCGCTGGTGCCGCATGTCGGCGGTTTCCACATCTCCGAGCGGGGAGAAGGTCCGAAAGTCAGAATTATAGACATCGAGGCTGTCGGTCGCCCGTCCTTTTCCCGAGCGAAGGTAGGCGCGGATTTTTTCGGTCGGCGATTCGAGAACAACGTCTTCCGTCTGCCGGTACAATTCCGAAATTCCTGTTGTTTTCGGATGATTCCGGACCCCGCTATCGCGCTCGTCGTCATCGGACATAGTTTTTTCCTGATAGTTGATGTTTGAGAAAAAACGTATCAAAAAAAGAGCACGATGTAATAGTGGGAGAAAACTTTATTTTATGCTGGAAAGGACCGTATCTCGGGATACATGTGCCCCCAGTTGGGCGATTTTTCGTAATCGTAATCAAAAAAGCAATGATAAAAGCCGATCCGTGCACGTGCACGAGCACGTGTACGTTCACGTGCACGAAAACCGATGACATCGCTGCCATTGGGCATAGGATATTACGAAGGAAGCGCATTGGCTGCGTACCGGAATTCTGACCGGGTTCCCGTTCACAGGGAGTGTTTGTTGGGTGAAAAGTTATTTATCTTGAATCGCACCGGAAGCCGGAGCTTCCGGAAACCGGGTTCCCAATCCAGAGCTTGGGAACCAGAGGGAAAAGCCGGTGACATCATGATCTTCATCTGCTACAATCTGGTCATTGCCCTGCGAGAGGACTGGGAAGGGAAGTAGAAATGCAGAAATTGGTAACACCCCCCTAACCCCCCTCAAGGGGGGAATCCCCTTCGATATGCTTTGGGGGTTGGCGAAGCCGAATCCCCCCTTGAGGGGGGCAGGGGGGTGTTGCCCAAGGTCGCTGCTTTTTTCAAAAAGCTAAACACATATAGAGCTTTTAATGACAGAGGACACAGAGAAAAGGCTTCCCTGTGCATGGAAACCCGATCAAATTTCCGGTACGTAGCCGATGCGCTTCCTGCGTCAGCTCATCCTATGATAAATGGCGCCGATCTAAGTGTTACCATGAAGATCATGAAGAAAAGCACACATAAGTTGAAAGTCTTATGTCTTTGACCTTCTTCATGCTCTTCATGTCCTTCATGGTGAATGTTTTTGAACCGTTTTCTACCCCGCAGTCGCCTCTTGTTCAAAATTGGGAAGAATGGCATCAAAATAGGCGTTTCGGATCAGGTTGATCACGGTCTGCCAGGTACTGGCGTCGGGGTTCTTGAGTTTACCGGAAAAATCGGTTCGGGTGGCGACCTGCTCCCGGGGTTCGTTTTCGAGAAGTTCGGTCATGCCGCCCACAAGCCCCTGGTATATTTTGTTGAAAAATCCCTTTCCCTCCTCTGCCCGCAACCAAACAATTTTAAACCACAGAACTACAAAGACAGAGATTTATTGTTAAGCGGTTTGATGTACATGAAGGCCATGAAGGACATGAAGGTTTTAAAATTAATAAAGGCCCTTCTTCATGGCCTTCATGATCTTCATGTAAAAACGCTTTTCTTTATGTACTCTTACCCGTGCATGCAATCGTGCACAGTATCAAATGTGCTTGAAATAAAAATGCCGGTGCCCTCAAAAGTAAGAGGGCACCGGCATTTAAAAATCGTATTTTCCTGTCGGCGAAAATAGGTGAGAACCGGGTGCGATCATTGCCCGATATTCGGGCCGCACTCGGATCTCTGTTTTGCTGCTTACCGGTTTTTGTTTCCGGTTCCGGATGCAAAGAAGGGCATCGCCCCGCCGTCCGGTCCGAGGAGCCGGCCGCCCTTATGGGAGACGATCGGTTTTTTTGGCGAAGACGACCGACGATCTGTCGGTTTGCGGCCTGCCGGTTTCCGGTTTGCCGGTTTTTGTGCTGCAGGTCGTGCGAATTCGGTTTTCGACCCGGGGGCATCGTAATTGAAATCGGGCAGGGTCCGGCGTTCAACCTTCGATCCCAGGACCCGGTCGATGGCGCGGACCATCTGCGTGTCTTCGGCGGTGATCATGGTAAAGGCATCGCCGGTGTGCGCCGCGCGTCCGGTCCGGCCGATGCGGTGGATGTAGGCATCCGGGGTATTGGGGATATCGTAATTGATCACGTGGGACACATTGGCAATATCAATCCCGCGCGCCGCGATATCGGTGGCGACCAGGATCTGGTAAGTCCCGTTGCGGAAGCCGTTGATGGCATCCTGCCGCCGGTTCTGGGAGAGATTGCCCTGAAGCGATGCCGTCTTGTATCCGGCCCGGCTCAGCTGCTCGCCGAGGCGCTTGGCCCGGTGCTTGGTCCGGGTGAAAACGAGGACCGAATCGGTCCGGGTCTGCTGAAGCAGTTTGAGCAGAAGCGGCGTCTTCTGGTTCTGGGTGACAGGGAAAAGCGCATGGGAAACGGTTTCGGCCGGCGCGGAGATCCCCACCTGCACGGTGATCGGATTGCTCAGGCTTTCACCCGCCAGGTGCCGGATTTCCTGCGGCATGGTGGCTGAAAATAGAAGGCTCTGTCGTTTGGCCGGGATTTGTTTCAGGATGCGGCGGATATCGGGCAGAAACCCCATGTCGAACATGTGGTCGGCCTCATCGAGGACCAGCACTTCCAGGGCCGATAGGTTGACCGTTCTCCGGCCGATATGGTCCAGGAGCCGGCCGGGACAGGCCACGATGATGTCGGCCCTTTTGGCCGCACTGATCTGCGGGCCGATAGCCACGCCCCCGTAAATGGAGATGCTCTTTAAGCCGGTCTTTTTCCCTAATACCATGATCGCTTCATGGATCTGTTCGGCCAGTTCCCGGGTGGGGGCCACGATAAGGGCGCGGGTGGTGCCCCGTTTGCCGTCAATCAGTCGGTTTAAAATCGGCAGCACGAACGCGGCGGTTTTACCGGTACCGGTCTGGGCCAGGCCCATGACGTCTTTTCCGGCCAGGACCGACGGGATCGCCTGGGTCTGGATGGGTGTGGGATCTGTGAATCCGGCGGCAGTAACGCCTGCCGCTACAGCGGGATGGAGCTTAAACGTTTGAAAACTCATAAAACCTCTTTTGTAATTGGGTATAAAAAAAGCCCCGGAATTGTTCCGGAGCTTACGATGTTCGTTAATTGTCCAGGAAAAACTACGATGTTGCAATGATACGGACTGAACTGGTGAATGTCAACCTGAATCTTCGAATATGTATAAAATACCGGCTACTGTTCCGATCATCCGATCGGTTTTGATCATACATACAGTACGGTCGTCCCGCCGATGTCAATGCGCCGGAGAACACCTATTTCATAATACCGGATCAAAAGGCATCTGCCGGTCGCCAATGCAAGCGTCTCCGCCTCGGGTAGAAAGCCGGCATTCCAATCGAATTGTTATTACCGTTTCTTTCCGCTTGTTTGCGCAAAGCGCATCATTCGCCTATCTTTTAAATGAAACCAGTTTGTTATGGCAAACTGGTCGTTTTTTGCGGATGATTTAAGCGGCATATGAGCCCGGTAAGCGATGAACCGGCGCCGGGTAGTGCGTCATGAATTTTTTTTGCACTTCAAAACTCCTATAAACATTAAAGATTCGGCTTTTCATAGACTATTTTTATCCATTGGGCGGTTGACAAGCAGCAGTTACCTATGAAATGGTAGTACCAATCTCGCCGATGACCTTGGGTAATTAATAGAAACGCCCTATTTAAAGCAGCCGTCATTGTTCATTAATTAACATTGAAAGCGCACAAAAATAAACAAGTGTTTCAGCGCTTGTGGCGGGATTAAGTCGGACCATTCAAGTGGAGTAAAGGAAACATGAACGAAAATGCAAATGCCATCTTCAGTCCCGCACAGGTCGGCAGGGCTGGTGAAGATATCGCCCTGCAGATCGAGGCGGCCATTGTCGGCGGGAAGATCGACCCGGGCGGACGGCTGCCCAGCGAGCGCGAGTTGCAGGTGCAGTTCCATACGGGTCGGGGCGTGATCCGGGAGGCCCTGGGCGCGCTGAAACAAAAGGGGCTGATCGAGATCCGGAAGGGCGCCAAAGGCGGGGCGTTCGTCAAACGGATTGAGACTGTCTCTTATACACATCTGACGCTGCCGACGA
>JAGXHH010000243.1 GCA_024636355.1 Desulfobacteraceae bacterium
CATATCGTCGGCAGCGTCAGATGTGTATAAGAGACAGCATCTCGACCTGTACGTTGCCAATTACGAGGGGCCGGGGGTTGTGCGGGCGATCGGCACCCATGACAAGTTGTACCGCAACAACGGCAACGGTTCGTTTCTCGATATCAGCAAAGCTGCCGGCATCGAACCCGATGAGGCCATGTGCGGCCGGGGTGTCGTCTGGACCGACCTCAATGGTGACGGGCGGCAGGAGATCGTGGTGGCCAACTACCGCCTGGATCCGAATTTCTGCTGGGTAAACCGGCAGCGTGAAGCCCTGTCGGATGCGGCCGAAACGCTCGGGATTCGCGGCAGCAATGTGGCCGGGGCGTTCGGACATTCAATCGGTCCGGTCAGCGGAGACCTTGATAATGACGGCCATGTCGATCTTTTTATCAGCAATCTGGCCCATCCCCGGTATATTGAGTTTTCGGACCAGAATATGGTGCTGCTTAACGGGGGACCGCCTGACTGTCATTTCACCGACAATTTCCCCGAATCCGGCATCGCCTTCGAGGAGACCAACTCCGATCCCTCCCTGGCGGATGTGGACAATGACGGCGACCTGGACCTTTATATCACTTCCATTTATCCCGGCCGCTATTCGCATCTGTACCTGAATGACGGTCATGGGCATTTTTCGGATGTCTCCTGGCAGACCCGCACCCGGGTGGAAAATGCCTGGGGGACGGCGTTTGCCGATTTCAACAATGACGGGTTTGCCGACCTGCTGGTGGCGAGCAAAGACGGGGTGCATTTGTTTCAAAATGACGGCAACGGCAATCACTGGGTCAAAGTGAAAATCGTGGACGCCCATTGCAACCGGCTCGGAATCGGCAGCCGCATTACGGTAGATTATGCCGGCAGGCGGCAGGTCCGGGAGATCTTCGCCGGGCGAGGGACCGGCAATCAGGATGAAACAGCAGTTATTTTCGGCCTGGGCAACTATGACGGACCGGTCACCATACATGCCCGGACCCTGTGCGGAAATGATCTGCAAATGGTCATTGATTCACCGGATCAGACGGTGACGTTGACGCACTGAAACGGTATTGGCCGCAAGGATTATTCCGGTCATCGACGTATTGCCGGAAGATGATTATGTTTGATCAAAAGGAACCGCCCAACGGCGAATCAGAACAGGAGGTGCTTGATGGAAGTAAAAAAAATTCTGTGGCCCACCGACTTTTCGACCAAAGCCGAAGCCGCGTTGCCGCATGTAAAAATGCTGATGGAACAATACCAGGCGGAAATTCACGTGCTTTATGTCATAGAGGATCTGGCGCATCATGAAGGCTGGTACGGCACATATGCCGAGGATCATATCGAAAAGCTGCTTCGCCAGTTCAAACAACGTGCGCCGGAACGGTTAAACCAGATCTGCGAAAGACACCTGGAAGGGTGCCCGAATTACATCAAACATGTCGTTGTCGGGGAGCCTGCCCGGGAAATTCTGAAGTTTATAAAAGAACACGATATCGATCAGGTGGTCATGGCGACCAAAGGCGAGAGAAACGATTACCAGTTCGGGAGCGTGGTTGAACGGGTGGTCAAGAATTCACCCGTGCCTGTAACAACCATTCCTGCGTGACACTCCTGCGTCCAAAGAAATTAAGTACAAATGCCGTGCACGTGCACGAGCACGTGTACGTTCACGTGCACGAAAACCGGTGGCATCGGTGCCTTGGTTATAGGTTATAGGATGTGCTGACGAAGGAAGCGCATCGGCTGAATAGATACAACCAATGTTCTTCATGGTCTTCA
Source organism: Desulfobacteraceae bacterium (assembly GCA_024636355.1). Lineage (GTDB taxonomy): Bacteria > Desulfobacterota > Desulfobacteria > Desulfobacterales > Desulfosalsimonadaceae > JAGXHH01. The sequence goes on from JAGXHH010000243.1 coordinate 1,783, forward strand.
TGTATATCAAACCGCTGTTTCGCAGTGTCTCTGTGGTTTGATATCTCCTCTGTGGTTCCGAGGGCATCAAAATTTATAAACGGGATTAGAATCGTGGCAGTGCCGGCAGGTCTTAAAAAAATCAGCGATACGGTCTGGGAACTGCCCGTATCGTATAAAGCCGGTATGAATGTGCCGGCTCGTGTGTATGCGACCGAGTCCCTGATCAATGAAATGGATCAGGGAGTATTCGAACAGGTATCGAATGTGGCGATGCTGCCCGGCATCGTCAAATATGCCTGCTGCATGCCTGACGGGCATTGGGGATATGGTTTCCCGATCGGTGGGGTAGCGGCCATGGATACAGCAACCGGCGTGATTTCGCCGGGGGGTATCGGCTTCGATGTCAACTGCGGCATGCGCCTGGTTCGCACGGATTTGACCGAAGAAGAGGTGAAACCTCACCTGAAGCGGCTGGTCGACCGGCTGTTTGAGCGGGTACCGTCGGGAGTCGGTGGGGCGGGATTTGTAAAGATTTCCCAGGATGAATTCCGAAGTGTGGTGGAGCAGGGCAGCCGCTGGTGCTTAGATAACGGGCTTGGCTGGGAAGAGGACCTGGAGCTGACCGAAGAAGGCGGGTGCGTGCCCGAAGCAGATGCGAAAACCATCAGCAGTCGGGCTGTGGAGCGGGGCTACAAACAGATCGGCACCCTCGGCTCGGGAAACCATTACCTGGAAATCCAGGTGGCGCGCCCCGAATTCGTGTATGACAAGGAAACGGCCGGGGTGTTCGGCATCGACCGGCCGAACCAGGTCGTGGTGATGTTCCATTGCGGCAGCCGCGGGTTCGGACACCAGGTGGCGACCGATTACCTGCAGTCCTTTTTGAAAGTGATGGTAAAAAAATACGGGCTGAAAATGCCGGACCGGGAACTGGCGTGCGCGCCGTTTTCTTCTCCGGAAGGGCAGGCGTACTTTTCTGCGATGAAATGCGCCATGAACATGTCATTTGCCAACCGGCAGGTAATCCTTCACCGCATCCGCGAGGTTTTCTCCGATGTTTTCCATAAGGATCCGGCTGATCTCGGTCTTCGCCAGGTCTATGACATTTCCCACAATACCGCCAAACTGGAACGCCATACCGTAGACGGGCAGGAAATGGAACTTCTCGTGCACCGCAAAGGCGCAACCCGCGCATTTGGCCCCGGCATGCCTGATATTCCCAGGCGATATGCAACCATCGGCCAGCCGGTGATCATCGGCGGCAGTATGGAAACCGGCTCTTATCTCCTGGTCGGGATGGAAACCGGAGCCCAGACGTTTTACTCGACAGCCCACGGCTCCGGTCGCACCATGAGCCGAAAGAAGGCTAAAAAAATGTTCAGGGGGCGTGAACTTCAACAGGAAATGGAGTCCCGGGGCATCTATGTGCGGACGGGATCGTATGCCGGGCTGGCCGAAGAGGCGGGATCTGCCTATAAAAATGTCGATGAGGTGATCGAAGCGGCCGAACTGGCCGGCATCAGCCGGAAAGTGGCCCGGTTTCTGCCTATCGGAAACGTAAAAGGATGATCACTGTGGGATATCATTACCTGGAGGATGTCGCCATCGCCGATGCCGCATTCGAGGCGCGGGCGGACAGCGCTGAAGAGCTGTTCAAGCAGGCAGCCGACGCCACCATGAACGTCATGGTCGACTCTCTCGATGACATCCGCCTTCAGACCACCCGTCAGATACGCCTGGAAGACGATACCATTGACATGCTGCTGTTCCAGTTCTTAAACGAATTTGTTTATTACAAGGATGCTGAAGATCTCCTGCTGCGGGTCGCGGAAATTGAAATTAAGCAGAATTCAAACGGGTATATCGTATCGGCAGAAGCCCGCGGCGAATCGATGGATCTGGCCCGGCACAAGATGAAAGTGGATGTGAAAGCCGTCACCCTGCACCTGTTCCGGGTTGAAAAGACAGACAGTGGTTGGGAAGCGACGGTGGTGCTCGATATATGACATCCGATAATTCTCCTGATGCAAATGAGCCGGGGCTCGCCACGTTCCGGCTGGAAAAAAATGCGGTAAACCTGGAAGAGGCGCGTGTCTTTGCCCATTGGCTCTCCCTGCTCCACGAACAAAGCCTGCTGTATGCAGTCGGCGGTGCATTCGCTGTTCATGCGTACACGGGTATTCTGAGGAATACGAAGGATCTGGACATCTACATCAAACCCGAGGACCTGAAACCCGCCTTAACGGCATTTCAGAATGCCGGATACCGAACCGAGGTCACCGATCAGACCTGGTTAGCCAAGGTCCACTATAAGGACTATTTTATGGACCTGCTCTTTGCCATGCCCCGTCAGCGGTTTTCCATCAGGGACAACTGGTTTTTCCGACGGCGTTCGGCCTGCATTCTCGATCAGGAAGCCAACCTCCTTGGTATCGAGGAGTTATTCGTGTCCAAGGTGTTTATGGCCAAGAGTTACCGGTTTGACGGGGCTGATATCCTCCACTTGATACTCAAGGTCAGGGGACGGATGAACTGGCAGACCATTCTCGAGTACCTGGGGGATGAATGGGAGCTTCTTCTATGGTACCTGCTGCTGTTTAATTTTGTTTACCCCGGCCGGTCGGATTGCCTGCCCCGGCAGCTCATGTCGCAACTGTTCGGAAAAGTGGAGCAGAGCTGGCAGGCGCCGGCCAGGAGAAATAAATTCCGGGGCACGCTGCTCGACCCGGCGGCGTTTGAAATCGATTATCAGAAATGGGGTTATGAAGATATCGGCAGCGATCGGAACCTTGTTGGTGAGGACGGAGATGCCATATGAAAATTGCTGCAATAGCGGATCTGCATTGTGGAAAATACACTGTAAAACAGATCCGGGGCATATTCTCGGATATCGAGGGTAAAGCCGATGTCCTGGTTATGGCCGGGGATCTGACCAACGTGGGGCTTGTCCATGAAATCGAAATTCTTCTGGAAGCCCTCAACTCCGTATCGCTTCCCAAGGTGGCCGTTCTGGGCAACCATGATCACCAGAATGACGAAGCGGTCCAGTTGACGAAAATCCTGGAAGCCGGCAATGTCTGTGTTCTCGATTGTTCCTCCTGTGTGATCGAGGGGGTCGGGTTTCTCGGAACAAAGGGGTTTTGCGGTGGGTTCGGCAATCTAAGGATTCAGCCGTTCGGTGAGCAGGCCATCAAGAAATTTGTGGAAACCAGCGTCGATGAAGCCGTCCGGCTCGATTCGGCTCTAAAACAAATCGATGCCGTCCATAAAATTGCCATTACCCATTATGCCCCCATCCGCGCAACCCTGAAGGGTGAGTCTCCCGAACTGTTTCCATTTCTCGGTTCTTCTCTTCTGGCAGACGCCCTGGACCGGCACCATGTGAACGTTATATTTCACGGTCATGCCCACAACGGCTCGCCTTCCGGGACCACGCCGGGCGGCATCCCCGTTCACAACGTCAGCCGCTTTGTCCAGAAACGGGTTCATAATCGGGATTATATGATTTATGAGGTATGAAAAAAAGAAGGTTCAAGGTTAAAAGCGGTTCAAAGTTCAAGGTTAAAAGCAGGTCCAAGGTCCAGGGTTGTAGGGGCGGACCTGCGTGTCCGCCCTCTTGCTTGAAGCCTTAAACCCTTGAACCCTAAACCCTAAACTTTGAACCTTGAACCTTGAACGCCTTTAACCTGCTTTTCTTCTTATCCCATTTCCTTCACTTCATAATACACCGTATAACGCGCGAGCAGTTGGGCGATTTTCTCCCTGAGAGCATCTATATTTTGTCCAGGTCCCGGCTTTACCGATATGATCACCCGGGTCCCCTGAATCTTGTCTTCTCCGACCTCTACCTTGAAGTCCTCGGCTGCCAGTCCAAGGGATTGGAGTTCCTTTTCATAGACCCGGCGGGTGGCATCCCAGCGCAGGGCCGGTTTGAAGATCTTGCCTACGGGGGTAAGGGGGATCTGGCGGGTGATGATGACTTCCTTGGGCACGGCCGCTTTTTCTCCCACGTGCTCCCGGGCCCAGTTCATGATCTGTTCTTCGGTCGTATTTTCACCATCGCCGATCTCCACGTATACCACCGGAACTTCGCCGGCATGCGGATCCGGACGGCCGACTGCGGCAACCATTTTAATGTTGGGCATTTTGTAGATCGGTTCTTCGATGGCTGCCGGGTCGATGTTGTGCCCGCCCCGGATGATCAATTCCTTTTTCCGGCCGGTCAGCCACAGATACCCGTCTTCGTCTATGCGGCCGAGGTCCCCGGTATTAAAGGAGCCGTCCGGCAGCCAGATTCCCTTGTTGTGGGTTTCTTCCACATACCCCTTGAAAATGTTCGGCCCGCTGATCGCAACTGCGCCGATTTCTCCCGGCTTGCCGTCGCGTACGTATTCGCCGTTGTCATCCAGGATGGCGGTTTTAAGAGTCTGGTAAGGCATCCGTATGCCGACGCTGCCGACCTTGCGTTCCCCGTCTTTCGGGTTGATTGCCGAGGCAACCGCACCTTCAGTCAAACCGTAGCCTTCCAGGATCTTCATGCCGGTGTGCGCCTCGACCCGCTTGAACAATTCGACAGATAAAGGAGCCGCGCCGCAGATGGCATATTTTAAAGAGGAAATATCGGCATCGCCGACCGGTATGTCGAGAAGGACGGATAGGACCGTCGGCACGGCGGAAAACGTCTCTGCCTTGTACTTTTCCACGATCTTGTAAAAATTTTTCATGATGCTATGGTCCCGGTACCCCATGGGGGAGAGCATCACCACGTGGCCGCCGAAGGAAAACGGGGCCAGGCCGGTAACGAGGGTGCCGTTGCAATGAAACAGCGGCAACCCGCAGAGCATTGTAATGCCGTTTTCAAGGCCGCCCATGATTTTTAAATCATAGGCCATGATCACTTCATTGTAATGGGTGCGCCGCGCAAGTTTCGGCGTGCCGGTGGTTCCGCCGGTGTGGTAGAGTGATGCGGTTTCATCCGGACCGGCATCGCGCTCGAAGGTGTAGCGGTCGGCCGGATAGGTGTCGATCTTTTCGTCATATCCGATGATGTTTTCGGCTTCATCGGACGGACCCATTACCCGGACGACATATTTTAACGTGGGGATCTCTTTTCTTATGGCATCGATTTTCTGCCAGATTTCCGTTCCGGGCATCTCGCCTAACGCCACCAGCACCTTTGTTTTCGCCGACGCGCAGATATCTTTGATCGTTTCGGCTTCGAGCAGCGGGTTGATCGGGTTGGCGATGCCGGCGGCTTCAGCCCCCCAGAGCACGTAATGGGTCTGCGGCAGGTTGGGGAGCACATAGGTGACCACGTCTTCGGCGCCGATACCCAGATCGTGGAACATATTGGCGGTCTGCCGGATGCGGCCGATCAGTTGGCTGTAGGGAATCACAATCGGTGATTCATAGGTGTCGCCGTTTAACAGGAAACTGATTGCCGGGGCCTCCGGGTTCAGGGCGGCTCCTTTTTCGAGCATTTCGATCGTATTTTTCTCCTTGACCCGCTCCCGGTACGGCACTTTTTCTATTTCTTCGATGTCCTTTACGCCCCGGATCAAAAAATCGTCGCTCATGCTCCCGCTCCTTTTATTTTCTATGGTTGTCGGATCTAATCGTAGTGGCGCCTCATCAATATAATATACGGGGATAATCTAACGGGAACCACCATAGCCCCCTGCCCGAAGAAGTGGATTTTTAAAATAATTAAATAAATATATCTGGTTGTCAAGTATGATTCGTATTTTGAATCTGGTTCAAAAAATGTTGACATTATAATGAATCTAATTTTATTTGTTGAATATGATTTTAAATGTGAAGACAATTGGACCTGCATGCAGCCTTCCGCGCTTTCGGCACGGATGCATTTTATAACCGTTTAGTAATGGGGAGTAGCCGATGGATTTTGCATTCACCAAAGAACAGTTGATGTTTAAGAAGGAAATCATCCGGTTTGCCCGAAAAGAGATCGTCCCGCGGGTGCAGGATCATGACTTGAACAAGGAATTCGATTTTGAATCGTTCCGCAAGCTCGGGAAATTCGGGATTCTGGGCCTTCACTTCCCGGAGGAATACGGCGGGGGGGGTGCCGATGTCGTCACCACGGTAATGG
>JAGXHH010000244.1 GCA_024636355.1 Desulfobacteraceae bacterium
AGAACGCCAGGGAAAAGGAGCCCTGAAAGGGCGTGACATTTATAAATTCATTTGTCTTTTTGTATCGCCCTTTCAGGGCTCCTCTGATTTTTTTCACCATTCCCGGGGCGCTGCCCCGGGCTGATATGTCCAACCCCTTCGGGGTTAATATGATTCATAAAAATAAACAACTGGAGCATTCCCGATATCCAGATTGAATTAATATCTCCGGAACATAATAAGCAACATGTGTGGAAATTAAAGGAGATTCCCTCGTAAAAAGCTGTCGTACCCCGGTTTCCGGTGATTTTGCAGAAAGGAACTTGTGTCTTGATATCGGTATCGCTATCGAAATCGCTATCGGTATCGAAAACTTCTCGATTTCGATAGCGATAGCGATAGCGATTTCGAATTAACTTCCTTGGAAGCTGTCGTACTCCGGTTCCCGGTGATTTTGCAGAAAGGAACTTTGGTCTTCAATCGTGTTCGTTGTCGTTGTCGTAATCGGTTTAAAAGTACGATGACGATTACGACAACGACAACGAACACGAAAAAGCAGGAAGTTCCTTAGAAGTCCGAATACACACAGAAGTGCCATTTATTAAATGGCTTATCTCTGTGGCCTCGGTTTTTAGTTGGATGCAATCGAATTGTAAACGGATAGGCGGGGATGAACATGATTGAGGCGATGGCCGAATGGTCAAAAGAGTATGAACGGCATAGCGCTTCGGGCGCAGATCGAAAAGATTGCCCCGAAGATCCGAACGGTTTTCATGTCCGGTTACACGGAAGAGGTGTTTGGCAGGGAGTCCCTACATGGGGCCGACCTGATCCGAAAGCCGTTTACCGTTGCTTCGCTGACCGAAAAGATCCGCGAGGTGCTTGACCGGTAAGGCTTTTCATCATTCCGCTTCCCCGGCCTCGATGAGTTTGCCGATGGCGGTGGACAGTTTCTGGATTTTGAGATTGTCCAGTTTCGGCAGGGTGCTGCCGGAGAGAAAATCGAATGTGCTTTCTTCCAGGATCATGGCCGGATGCTGGCGGCAGAGCCAATGCAGGAAGCCCCGGAAAGTCGCCAGCGGATTGGCCAGTGCCTGTATCGGGAAATCCGGAAGGGCGATGTCGTCAATCTGACAGATAAACGGTCTTTCGCGTGTACTGATGAACAGCAGCAGCCTGACGGACTCTTTGCCGTTTTCCACCATGATGAATGCGGAAATGGCGGAAACACGGTTAAACGGCACGTCTGAAACATCCGGCAGGTTGAAATTAAACCCGTTGGGAATGCCGGTGAGCTTGTTAATATCCTCGGGGCAGAAACGCTCTTCGCCCCGGTAAAGCATCTGGACCGGCACCACGTTCGGCCCGGTCGAGAGGGCGGCTGTTTCTGCGGGGGCGATTTCCGTGTGCCTGGCGGCCACCGGTGCTGCAGGTTTTGCCATCGGCTCAACCCGGCAGATCGCCCCGGTATTCTCGATGGCCCGCTGGTATTTGCCGGCGGTCTGCATGTCGATGTTGCGTTTGAGGATCGAATTTTTTCGGTTCAGCAGCGCCGCAATCTTCGGTTCGGCCGTTTTGAACAGTTTCGCCATACGGCGGCTGACGTCTTCGATCGTCGCTCCCTCCGATAAGTCCCCTGACAGGACCACCTGGTAGGCATTTGCATTCATCTGCTTTTTCTCATTTGTAATTTGATGGCAAAGATCTCAACCCGATGCCGGGGCATCGGATCATGTATATAGTGCCGGATACATCCTGATGTTCGACCGGCACTACCCGTGTGTCCGGCCGACAGATGCGGACCGGTTTTGTATCTTAATTCTAAACAGGGGGAATTGGCAATAAGTTAAATGATCTTAATCTAATGAGTCAAGTAGAATATGAATTTAATGTAACTATTCAGCCAATAACGCTTCCTGCAAAGTATTTTAACCACAGAGGGCTCAGAGGACACAGAGAAAAACGTTTTCTTACTGATCCCCGGTTTGCAGCAGAAAATCCGGTTTGCATGTTTCGGGCAGCCTGAAACAGGATGGGTTTGAAACCCGCCCCTAAGGCAAGAGAATGACCAGCCGGAATCTACACCCTACACACTTTCACTTTTCACCCTAAACCCTAAACCCTGAACCCTGAACCCTGAACCCTGAACCCTGAACCCTAAACCCTCTTTTCCCCCTATTTCTTCTTCCCGAACGCATCGGCAAACGGGTTGTTAAACGGTTCATTCCGGTTTTCTTTTTCTTTTTTCTGCTTTGGTTTTGTCTGGGCCGGCGGTCGGGGAGACGTTTTTTTCTCTTCGGTCTGCTTCGTATCGCCGGCGGCGGAAATCGATGCATCGGATTTCATGGACAGCGCTATCCGTTTCCGGGGAAGATCGACTTCCAGAACGGTTACCCGGACCTTCTGCTGCACCTTGACGACATCGGCCGGGTTTTTCACGAACCGGTCGGCCATCTGGCTGACGTGGACGAGGCCGTCCTGGTGGACGCCGATATCGACAAACGCTCCGAATGCGGTGATGTTCGTCACGATTCCCGGCAGTTTCATTCCCGGCAGCAGGTCCTCGATTTTTTCGATCCCCTCGGCAAAGGAAAACGTTTCGAATTTTTCCCGGGGATCACGTCCCGGTTTGGCCAGTTCTTCCATGATGTCTTTCAGCGTGGGCATCCCCACCGTGTCGGTGACATACCGGGACAGGTCGATCCGGCTGCGCAGTTCCGGGTCTTTGATCAGGTCGGACATCGTAACGCCCAGATCCTTGGCCATGGCGTCGACGATATGGTAGCTTTCCGGGTGGACGGCGCTGGCGTCGAGCGGGTTTTTGCCGTCGGCTATCCGGAGGAACCCCGCGCATTGCTCGAACGCCTTGGGGCCGAGCCGGGGAACCTTCAGCAGCTGGCGGCGGGTGGCAAACGGGCCGTTTTCCTCCCGATGGGCCAGGACGTTTTTCGCGATTCCGGCATTCAAACCCGATACGTAGGTCAGGAGCTGGGCGCTGACCCGGTTCAGGTCGACCCCGACGCCGTTGACGCAGCTCATCACCACGTCATCGAGGGAATGCTTCAGCGCCCGCTGGTCCACATCATGCTGGTACTGGCCCACGCCGATTGATTTGGGATCGATTTTGACCAGCTCGGCCAATGGATCCATAAGCCGCCGGCCGATCGATATCGACCCCCGCACGGTCAGGTCGAGATCCGGAAATTCCTCCCGGGCCACGTCCGATGCCGAATAGATCGACGCCCCGCTTTCATTGACCAGGACCACCTGCACCGGCGATTTAAAATCGATTGCCCGGATAAAGGCTTCGGTTTCCCGGCCGGCCGTGCCGTTTCCCACGGCAATCGCCTCGATCCCGTAAGTGTCGCAGAGGGTTTTTACCTTTTCGGCTTCCGCCCTGGTGCGTCCTTCGGACATGTGCGGAAAGATCGTGTCATGGTGCAGCAGTTTGCCTTGGCGGTCGAGAAGGACCACCTTGCACCCGGTACGGAAGCCCGGGTCGATCCCCATGACCCGCCTGGCTCCCAACGGCGGGGAGAGCATTAGCTGGCGCAGGTTGTCCGCAAACACCCGGATTGCCTCGGCGTCGGCCTTTTCCTTGGCGGCCAGCCGGACTTCGGTTTCCATGGCATTCGACAGCAGCCGCTTGTAGCCGTCTTTTGCCGCCAGCCGGACCTGTTCGCTGTCGGCGCCTTGTCCTTTTACGAACAGGCGGTCCAGGATGGCGACGGCCTGCTCCTCGTCCGGCAGGACCCGCATGCTCAAAATATCTTCGGCCTCGCCGCGCCGGATGGCAAGCATCCGGTGGGACGGGATGCGCACCACCGGTTCTTCCCATTCGAAATAGTCCCGGAATTTGGCGCCTTTTTCCTCCATACCGGAAATAACGCGGCATTTTACCACGGCTTTCTTGAAAAACAGGTCCCGCATCCGCGCCCGCGCGTCTTCGTTTTCATTGACCAGTTCGGCAATGATGTCGCGTGCGCCGGCCAGGGCGTCTTCGATTGACTCGACTCCTTTTTCCGGATCGATAAAGGCTACGGCTGCGGCAGCCGGATCGATCCCGGTCTGGTCGAATAGGGCGAGCGCCAGCGGCTCCAATCCCTTTTCCCGGGCCATGACCCCCCGGGTCCGGCGCTTCGGCTTGTAGGGGAGATAGATATCCTCGAGTTCGGCCATGGTGCCGGCGCCGTCGACCCTGGCCTTGAGCTCATCGGTCAGGTGCCCGTGCTTTTCCAGGGAATTTACGATGGCTTCCCGGCGGGATTCGAGTTCCTGGAGCTGCTGGAGCCGGTCCCGGATGGTGGTGACCGCGACTTCATCCAGGCTTCCCGTGGCCTCCTTGCGGTAGCGGGCGATAAACGGAATGGTCGAACCTTCGGACAGCAGCGCCGCTACGGCGGCAACCTGCTTCGGGTCAAACGGGTTCTCCCGGGCGATAGTTGCGATAAACGCGTCGTTTTTCATGAAGTAAATTCCGGTGTTTGCTTTTATTGTTTGAGACAGGCTCAAATGCAGACCGTTTTACCAGATGTACGGTATCAATTCCAGATTTTTTGCGGTCTGCCTGCCGGATCACTTGCCGTAGGGGCGGGTTTCAAACCCGCCTGGAAGGCAGCGATTCCCGGTGAACGTCGAAAGGCTCTGTAGGAGCGGGCCATGCCCGTGATGGCGGATGCATTTTCGCGGGCATGGCCCGCTCCTACGTGGTCACCCGTCAACGGGTCCATATTACGCCGTTGTACACTGGTCATTCGTAGGGGCGATTCACGAATCGCCCCTCACGAAGCGCCACCGCCGATAAGGACCCGCTCCGGGTGGCGGTGCGATTCATTGTTGGGTCTTTTCTTTCACTCCTGGAACGGGATCAGGTCCTGTTCATCATAGAGCATCGCATGGCAGAAGGCGATCACGTAGGCATCCCATTGCCGGCGATACTTTATGTACTTGCAGAACCCGGCTTCGGGATCTTCCGTGATCTCGATCCCCCTGCTTTTCATTTTTTCCAGAGTCGAAAAATAATGGGGGCGCCAACTGGCATACCGCAAGTCGTGGTCGTCGGGCATGTGGGCGGAAAACGTTTCCGGCAGCAGGGTGTCGGAAAGGAAAGACAGCAGGGAGGTCCCCCCCTTCCAGAGTTCCTCGGCGGCGGCACTGTTGATCTGGTGGGAGTGGCGTTGGTGCAGGGTGGATTTTAAAAGGCTGACCGCATCCATGGAGATCAGAAGGATGCGGGGAAGGCCGTATTCGATTTCCATAAACCGGAAGTAGTGGAGAATCGGATAAAAATGATGGGATTCGAGCAGATAGGACAAGTCCGATGATATGCCGGCGAGTTGTTGCTGGGCGAAAATAAATTCTTTGTCCGAGCCGATCCGTGAGACATATTCCGCGGGATCGGCGGTTTCGAGTGTTTTGCCGTGCAATGAGAGTGCAAAGGTATTTCGCCGGTGCAGCGCACTGTAGACATTGAGAAAATACGTGATGACCAGGGTGAAAGACGAAAAACCGATCACCGATTGGAAAATCATAATCAGCCGGTAGAAACCATGCTGGGGTACGAGGTCTCCGGTCCCGAGCGTGGAGAAACTGTAGCCGCTGTAATAGAATGCACTCCAGAAATCCGTGGGCGTCGGTCCACTGCCGGCCGTCACCTGATTTCCCATTTGCGGCCAGATGATCAGGGCGAAACCGGTGATGAAAAGCAGTACCCAGAGGGCGAAAATAGTTACCATGAGCGTCGGACCGCAGAATGACAGGATTCGGTCCCTGTGGTTTTTGAAGGTAAGCGCCGTCCGCCGAAAAATGTGCCAGACCGCCCGGTTGATCATGGGGGATATCAGGCCGGTATCGCTTCGGGCATATAAAATGGTAAGGAAAATATCCAGACCGGTAATCAGGACCACAGCAGCGCCGAGAATGTACCATATCCAATTCATTTACAATCCTCGTGAAGCCGGACAGGAATCAGGGGCAGGTCACTAACCCACCCCTTTAATATCGATTTCCTCCCCCAGAACGTCCTGGACATAAAAGAACTTGATCAGCACGATCAGGGTGGCCGTGACCGGCAGGGCGAACATGATGCCGACAACGCCGGCGGCCATGCCGAACAGCACCTGTGCCGTCAAGGTGAGGAGCGGGGGTACCATGACGGTGCGCTGCAGCACGATCGGGGTGAGGATATAGCTCTCCAGCATCTGGATGATGAGGTAGAGGATCAGGACATAGAGCACCATGTTCCATCCGATGGTCGCCGCCAGTAAAGCCACCGGGACAAACGAAAGGATGGGGCCGAGATACGGTATAAATGAGATGATTCCGGCAAACACCCCAAGCGTAAAGGCCAGCGGCATTCCCAGCACCCACAGGCCGATGCCGGTGAAAAGGCCGATGACGGCCATGGAAAAAAGGCGGCCGATCAGCCACCAGTGCAGGATAAAGCCGACACTTTTCAGTGCCTGTTCGATATGGGGCCGCTTTGATGAGGGAAACAGCTGGAGAATCCCGCCAACATAGAGGTCCGGGTCATAGGCCAGGTAAATGCCGAGAAAAAAGATAAACAGGATACTGAACACAATGCCGCTGACCGAGGAAAAGAAAGAGGAGGCATTCCGGATGGATTTTTGCAGCAGGTTGCCGAAGTCGGGGCCGGATTTGAGAAGCAGCTGCCCTATCTGGTCGCCCTTGAGCATCTCACGGAATTGTTCAAACGAACCTGGCAGTTCCTGCATCAGTTTCAGGACCTGCTCGTAAATCCGCATCCCGAAAAGTGCGGAAAATAAGAGAACGAATGCAACAATCGCCAATATCACCAGGCTGATTGCCCATTTTCGGGACAACCCGGTTTTCCGGGAAGTCCATGTGGCGATCCCGCGGATAAAAATCGCCAGCAGAATGCCGCCAAACATGAGAAACAGGATCTGGAGCGAAAACCAGACGAGGACCACCGCCAGTCCAACCAGAACCACGATGCTCGAAATGATCAGGACCTTTCGGGCAAGCTCCAGATTTTTGGATTCTTTCGATTCCAATGATTGCGGCATAAATTCCCTCATCCAGATATTTCTCATAAGGTATCGGGAGTATGTCTGAATGGGTATGGGTTTAATACGGTATTTTCCATCATTTTGGTACCCGGTGCCGGAGGAGCGGATTGAAAATTTACGACGTCCGGGGTGGCCTAATGGAACTGCGCCCCTGAAAATACATGCCGGAACTTCGGTGAATGGGTCATTGCATTTATTTAACATCGGTAGAAAAACGATATTATGTATTACATACTTCGGATCCGGGGAAAGCGGGTGCATCGTGTTGTCTGGGGCGATCGTCCAAGAACCGGAATGCAAAGCAAAAGAGGAAATCAATCTATGGATATTATAAGGATTATCATTGCAATTCTACTTCCGCCTCTCGGCGTTTTCCTTCAGGTGGGATTCGGCAAGCATTTCTGGCTGAATATTCTGCTGACCCTCCTTGGCTATATCCCCGGCATTGTCCATGCCATCTGGGTGATCGCCAAATACTGACGGCACACTGAAATTTCTGTTTTCCCAAATAATTTAAATCAAAAGGAGAGATTATGGCTGAAAATGATGTCATCAAACAACTCAACAGTTTGATCCAGCTCGATATCGATGCCGTCCATGCCTATGACCAGGGCCTGTCCCAGATCGAGGAACCGCAGCTGAAAGAGCGGATAACCCAATTTCAGCAGGATCACCGGCGGCACATTACCGATCTTTCCCAGGAGGTCCGAAAGCTCGGGGGCACCCCGGAAGAGTATTCACAAGATTTCAAAGGGTACCTGATTGAAGGGTTCACCGCCCTGCGTTCCATCACCGGTACGGACGGTGCATTAAATGCAATGGAGCAGAACGAAGTCCTGACGAACAAGAAATACAGTGATGCCGTCAACTGGGACGTGCCTTCCTCCACCAAGGCGATCATCGAGAAAAATGCGGGCGATGAGGAGATGCACCTGCAATATATCCGGCAGGCACTGAAAAGTCGTTAAGATTCGCTAAATGACTTTGCTCATGCTCTTGCCAGTAATTATCAATTCGCAATTGGCAATTCACTATTCACAATTTGCCTTTGATTTAATTTTCCGAATCAATTGCGAATTGTGAATAGCTAACTTTGAATTGCGAATTAAAGAAAACTCCAATGGGCGCCCAACTCGGGCGGGGGTTCTCCCCGCCCAGGGGCGATTCGTGAATCGCCCCTACGAATGACCATTGTACAACGCCCTCACGTTGTAGGGGCGATTCACGAATCGCCCTTCCGGGACGGGTAGAATGTCCAAACTACAGGGGCGGGTTTCAAACCCGCCCGATTCCTTCCAGACAAGCAGGAAACTCGACTTACTGGAGTGAACCGGATAACCAGAAAGCCAAATTTGCCGACATCCCGTCCGGCGCCCTTTTACTCCCCGAGCCCCACTTTTTTCCGCATTGCCCGGGTAATCGACTGGTTCAGGTCGAAAAAGCCCTTCCAAGGGTCGTCTTTCAATGCGCTTATCCGGTTCGGCAGATTGTCGATACGGTATGCATCGGATGCCATATCGGACGTCAGTTCATCCCACCGCAGGGGAGCCGACACCGGGGCTTTTTCCCTGGCCCGGGTGGAGTAGGCGGCCACGCTGGTCGCCCCCCGGCTGTTGCGCAGGTAATCGATAAAAATTTTCCCCTTTCGTTTTTCCTTGCTCATGGTGGCGATGAACCGGTCCGGGTGCCGCCGGACCATGGTTTCGGCCACGGCGCGCGCAAACGCCTTGAGCTCCTCCCACCCGCTTCGCCGCACCAGGGGAACGACGATGTGCACCCCTTTGCCGCCCGTGGTTTTCACAAAACCTGCAAGGTCAATTTCGGAGAGAAAATCCCGCAGGAGCAGGGTGGCCTCAACGATCTGCCCCCAGGAGATCCCCGGCCCCGGATCGAGATCCATCACCATCCGGTCCGGCCGCTCGATCCTTTCGGTCCGGGCGTTCCATGGATGGATCTCGAGAACCCCCATCTGCGCCAGGCTGACCAGGCCGTAAACGTCTTTTAAAATGATGTAAGTGGCCGTTGTCCGTTTTTCCATAATGTCGAAGCCGCCGAGGTGGTCGGGCAGGGTTTCGTCAAAATGCTTCTGGTAAAAGCACTGTCCTGTTCTTCCCCGTGGGCAGCGGACCAAAGAGAGTGGCCGGTCGATCAGGTGGGGGAGGATCTGGTCGGCAACCTGTTCGTAATATTGGGCCAGGTCGCGTTTGGTAATCCCCTGTTCCGGGTAGAGCACCCGATCCGGGTTTGTCAGGCGGACATTTTCAAGGACGGAACCGGGTTTTTCCGGGGCCGGAGTTCGCTTTTTTCCGGTGTGCCCGGTGGCGTCTGGATCGGTTTCGGGCTTTGCCGCTGGAACCTCTTTTCGGGGAAGTACGGATTCCCGGCCCACCTCATGGGGCGATTTGTCTTCCCGCAAGCCTTTGAAAGCCGGGTGGCGCAGGATCGCTTCGCGCGTCCATCCGGAAAATTCGATTTCCGCGACCAGCTCCGGGGCGATCCACCGGACGCCCCGGGCATCGCGCCCTTTGGGCGGGTTGGCAAATGCGGGTGTTTGCCTGTGCCGCTTTTCCATTTCGTTTGTCAGGCGCGCCAGCAGCCGTTCATTGAACCCGGTTCCGACTTTGCCGCAGTATCGCAGTTGATCGCTTGCATCGAAATACCCGAGCAGCAGGGCGCCGAATCCGGTCCGGGTCCCGGACGGAGCGGTGTAGCCGCCGATAACGAACTCCTGACGCTGTCCGCACTTGATTTTCACCCATCGGCGGGAGCGTTTCTGTTCATAGGGGCTGTCGATCCGCTTGGAAACGATCCCCTCCAGGGCATACCCGCAGGCATGGCTGAGAACCTTTTCTCCCTGTCCCAGCACGTGATCGCTGTACCGGAGGGACTCCGCGCCGGGCGGCAGTTGATCGACCAGATATTTGAGAAGCGTTTTTCGCTCGATAAGCGGTGTGCGGGTCAGGTCATGCCCGCCGCACCAAGGGATGTCGAACAGGAAAAAAAGCAGTCGGCCCGATGGGATCCCCTGGAGCGCATTCTGCAGGGCCTGGAAATCGGTGGTCCCGTCCGGCAGCTGCACCACGACCTCTCCGTCGACAATGGCCGGGGAGCCCGGAAATTTTTTCAGGTCTTCGCAGATGCCCGGAAACCGGTGGGTCCAGTCATTGCCATGCCGGGTGAACAGGCGGATATCGTCATCCAGGATGCGGGCAATCAACCGGTAACCGTCATGTTTTAACTCATGAATCCACTGGTCGCCTGCCGGGGGCGCATCGACGAGTGTGGCGAGCTGGGGATGAATGTGCGGGGGAAGATCCCCTTTTTTGGCCGCGGTGAGCCGGGAGGGATCGGTATGTGTTTCCGCAACGGGGTCCGGCGCATGCGTGTTCCGGTCGCCTGCCGGTTCTTCCGGACCGCGTGGTCGAACCGTCTTTCCATCCTGCCAGACGGCGTCCCTGGCCGACCGGATTTCTTCCATGGTCCGGCCGGTCAGCACGCTCCGATCGGCATCGGATCTGTCCGATTCGTCGGTTTCCGCCCGTGTATACCCTGTCTCTTATACACATCTCCGAGCCACGAGACGTAG
>JAGXHH010000245.1 GCA_024636355.1 Desulfobacteraceae bacterium
GTGTACCGCATGGCCGCCGGCGGGTCCCCGTCGATTGACCCGAAGTTGCCCTGGCCGTCGACAAACGGGTAGCGCAGTGAAAATTTCTGGGCCATGCGCACAGTCGCATCATAAACGGCGGAATCACCATGGGGATGGTATTTACCAATAACATCACCGACGATACGGGCCGATTTCTTGTACGGTTTGTTCCAGTCATTTTTCAGTTCACGCATGGCGAACAAAATTCGCCGGTGAACGGGTTTCATACCATCGCGTACATCCGGAAGCGCCCTGCCGATGATAACGCTCATGGCGTAATCGAGATAAGACTGACGCATCTCCCGCTCGATACTTATCCCGGTTACCTGCTGCTGATCGATATCGACCATTTTGACTCCTGATTTTTAAAAAATCGGGTTGTATAATCTGCATGATCACACGAAACCCGGCGGGCGCACCCTATGTGCGGCCCGCCGGATTCCGAGCGGTGAGCATCAAAAGATCATTTTCGTTTATGCGGGGAATCCAAACTTAATTTTTGCCAATAAAGCCGAGGGCGGTAAAGGCGAGGATGATTTCATACATGAACATTGCCGGAAAGCTGTGGCTGAAGTAATAAACGATGCCGCCGCCGATGATGACCGGAACCCCGAAAACAATCAGTCTGCCTATTTTACCGCTGATCGTCATTGTATTCACTCCTTGTAGTTTCAAATTTCAAAATGGAAAAAAATCAAATTAATCAGGCTTCAATGATCATCGCCATGCCCATCCCGCCCCCGATGCACATGGAGATCAGGCCGGTTTTGCCGCCGCCGTTCTGCATCTGGTATAAGGTGCTGACCATCTGGCGGGCCCCGGTGCAGCCGATGGGATGTCCCAGGGAAATTCCGCTGCCCACCTGGTTCGGCTTGTCCGTCGGGATACCCAGTTCTTTCATGCACGCCAGAGCCTGGGCGGCAAACGCTTCGTTTAGTTCTATGATGTCGATCTGGTCGATGGTCATGCCGGTTTTCTTCAGCACTTTGCGGATCGCCGGGATCGGACCGAGCCCCATGTAGGCCGGGTCAAGACCGCCGCTGGCAAACGCTTTGATTTTCGCCAGTGGCGTCAGGCCCAGTTCCTTTGCTTTTTCAGCACTCATCAGGACCACGGCGGCCGCGCCGTCATTGATCCCCGAGGCGTTGCCGGCCGTCACCGTGCCGTCTTTTTTGAAGACGGGCCGGAGCTTGGACATTTTTTCGATGTTGGTGTCCATGGGGCGCTCATCGGTGTCGACCACGACATCGCCTTTCCGGGTCTTAATAGTGACCGGGACGATTTCCCTGGCAAACGTGCCGTCCTTGATGGCGGCCACCGCCCGGTTATGGCTCAGAACGGACAACTCGTCTTGTTCCAGTCGGGAAATGCCGTACTTTTCCACAATATTTTCCGCGGTCAGTCCCATGTGGTAGCCATAGAAAATTTCATAAAGCCCGTCGAATACCAGCAGGTCGAGCACTTCACCCTTTCCGGTAACTTCCATGCGGTGTCCCCACCGGCCCTTGGGCAGAGCCATCGGCGCATTGCTCATGCTTTCCTGCCCACCGGCGATAACCACGTCGGCCTCGCCGGCCATGATCGAGGTGGCGCCCAGCGCAATGGCCTTCAAGCCGGAAGCGCAGACCTTATTAATCGTGAAAGCCGGGGTTTCCTTGGGAATACCGCCCTGGATCATGCTCTGGCGGGCCGGATTCTGTCCCTGGCCGGCAATCAGCACGTTGCCCATGATCACTTCATCGATAACCACCGGCTTCGCATTTTCGTCCCAGTCCGCGGCGGCCTTTTCGAGTTCGATCAAGCCCTGGTCCTTGAGTTTGTCAGGGGCTTCCGAATGCATCTGGTCGCCGGCAACAGGCCGCAGACCGGCGCGTTTTAGTGCTTCCTTAATCACGAGCCTGCCGAGTTCGACCGCTGTGACATCTTTGAGTACGCCGCCGAAGGATCCAACCGGTGTCCTGGCACCGCTTACGATGACTACTTCTTGCATATCCCTGTTCTCCTTGCTATGAAGATGATGAATTCCGTTCATATTCAAGTCGGGCCTCATCCCCGGGCGCCTAAAAACGTGCAACCTGTAAATCCGGCAAAAGCCCCCGTTGCGAGTATCGTCTTGAATGCAAAACGAAATAAGTTATCAAAAATCGATTAATACATTGTTATCTAAATAAATTTATAATTTTTAGCAAATTTGACCGCCAAACACAAGCGGAAAAACACGGTTTTAACCTCATAAAAAACGGCTATGTGCCTGATCGCCATTGCATACCGGGTACACCCCGAATATCCCCTGATCATCGCGGCCAACCGGGATGAATTTTACACCCGGCCAACCGCGCCGATCGGTTTCTGGCCGGACCACCCGCAGATCCTGGCCGGCCGGGACCTTCAGGGCCACGGCACCTGGCTCGGGGTCACGCGAACCGGCCGAATTGCCGCTGTGACCAACTATCGCGAACCGCAGGTCACGCCAGGCGCCGGCCGATCCAGAGGCTTTCTGGTCAGCGATTACCTGGCCGGAAACGCCTTGCCGGAAACCTATCTCCGCCAGGTGGCTGAACAAAGAACAGCCTACGGCGGATTCAACCTGGTCGTCGGCGGCCCCGGTCCGCTCTGGTGGTACTCCAACCGGAACGGGGGGATCGTTAAGATTGCCGCCGGCATCCACGCCATCAGCAACCACCTGCTCAACTCCCCCTGGCCAAAAGTCGAACAAATTAAGTCCGGTTTTTCCGAACTGCTTACCCGCGCCGATCGGATCGAACCGGAGGCGGTGTTCAACGCCCTTCTAACGGACCGCACGCCTGTCCCCGACGACCAACTGCCGAATACCGGCGTCGGTCTGACCTGGGAGCGCATCCTGTCGCCCCCGTTTGTCATCAGCGACATTTACGGCACCCGGTCGTCTTCGGTGATCCTCGTTGACCGGGACAATTCTGTGGTCTTCTGGGAACGCACGATTGAAAATACCGGAAACGGTCCGGCAACGACCGGTACCCGGGAGTACATCCTCAGATTGCCCCGCACCTGAACTTTCCTGCAAAATAAGCACTGCATTGATTTCGTCATCGGCTCTACACTGAGCAAGTGATTTGCCTGAATCACCATCCTGCCTTACTGACAGCTTGCCTGAACGCAACAGGAACTACTTATTGCCGAGATTCGATTGGCACTTGTCCTATTGCCCGATTATCCTTAACTATTAAGGCCCATTCAGCGCCTGGCCGAAGCCCGGAAGTTTTCGTTCGGGCACTATCAACCGGAATACATTACGGCCGCTTGACAATAAAAAATTGTCTTCAGACCTTATCTATACGTATACAGGGCGATAACGCATGTCATCCCGTGCAAAGCAGGTGCTGGGAATCGAATTTTCGGCAATGCTCAAAACTGCAATCTTAAAGTTTCTAATTCCGGAAATGAACCGGTTCTATCTCATCCGACTTGTCACGGTGGCGCTGACCACGATTGCGGTTTTTCGTTTCATCCTGATCCCGTTCTGGATTTCGGGATACAGCATGGTGCCGACTTACCGGGATGGCGGCTTTAATTTCTGTTTCACCCTGCGCTATGCATTCGAAGCGCCCCGCCCCTCTGACGTGGTCCTCATCCGCATGGCAGGCGACCGGGTCATGCTGTTAAAGCGGGTGGTCGCCACAGAAGGGCAGACCGTTTCTTTCGTCGACGGCCAGCTCCATGTGGACGGCCAACCGGTTGTCGAACCCTATTTGAATGGCGGCGATTTCCAATGGAACCTGCCGCCCCGTCGGGTCAAGGAAGGTCATGTCTACGTGATCGGCGACAATCGTGACGTGCCGATGGCGTACCACTGCTTCGGCCAGACGTCCCTGGACCGGGTCGCGGGGGTCCCGCTATGGTAAGGCCGAAACCGAGGCGACTGCTGCTCACCGCCTTAGTGCTGTTCTGCGGCGGACTGATCTACCTTTTTTTCTTTGCCGGGCAAGCATCGCCGATAAACAAACAGGTTGAGCTTCTGCGAAAAACGGTGGCCAAACATCCCGATGAAACGGAATTGACCGCAGGCCTCCGATCACGAAAAATCCGTCGACTCTTTACCGACACGTGCCGTATCGAAGCCGCAGTTTATGACGTTTCAAAAACATACAGGTTCGATGAAATCGGCCCGTCCATTATGGCCGCCCGGACACCGTACAGCAGGATCGAAATCACCATCTATGATCTTAACATTACGGAGATCCGGGAGGATCAGGCCGGCGTACGATTTACCGCATCGCTTGACCTGATGCCGTATGGGGGTCCGTCAATGACCGATACGCATGAAATTGAGTGCCGGCTGGAAAAAAATGATGACGGGTGGCTTTTTTCAGAAATCCGGATCATTGACGTGCTGGAACGCTAACCGAAACGGGTTGCACACCCGCGCTTGTCCAAAGATTTGAAACTATCCGGCAAACGTGGTCGGAGATCAACCGAAGGGAACCCTTTTTGAAAACCTATCCAATTCAACAGGGAGAAGTTTATGCCGCTCAATCGTATTGTCGCCAGATTTCAGGACGGAAACACCATTAAGGGCCGGACAAGAGACTTTTATCCAAGCAGGGCCCAGTTTCACCTGACCACCGATGACGGTCGAATCCAACGGATCGATGCCCGGGATCTGAAGGCGATTTTTTTTGTCCGGGATCTTACCGGAGACCGGGGCCGCAAGGATTGCTACGAGGAGATTGTGCAGGGTGTCGGCCGAAAAATGCGGATTACATTTGAAGACGGGGAAGTCATTGTCGGCTACACCCCGGGCTATTCCCGGGACCGGCAGGGATTCTTCTTCGTGCCGGCAAATACGGAGTGCAACAACGAACGGATGTTTATCCTGAACGGATTTTGCAAAGAAGCCCGGTTTATTTAGATTGTGTCTTGAGCGAAAACCGTCTTTTTCGCCACTATC
This sequence comes from Desulfobacteraceae bacterium, assembly GCA_024636355.1. Taxonomy (GTDB): domain Bacteria; phylum Desulfobacterota; class Desulfobacteria; order Desulfobacterales; family Desulfosalsimonadaceae; genus JAGXHH01. The sequence continues at coordinate 4,949 of JAGXHH010000245.1, forward strand.
CGCCTTTCAGCTTTCGATCCCGGTTCGGGCGGCCACACCCGCTTCGTAGTAGTGTTTTACCGCTTTCATTTCGGTCACCAGATCGGCTTTTTCGATAACCGCAGGCGTAGCCCCGCGACCGGTAATGAGCAACTCGACGGTTCCCGGTTTTGCATCCATGACCGACAGGAGATCGTCTTCGGTGATCAAGCCGGTCATCTGCGCCACGTTCCCCTCTTCCATGATGACGATATCGAAATCACCCGACGCCATGGCCGACCGGATTGCGGCCAGGCCTTTTCGCGCCGCCTCTTTGTCGGCCGGTTTCGGCTCGCCCCGGATGAATCCCCCCGCACCGAACTGCTCGATGGTGATCTGACCGGCGAAACGGGCAATTGCCTTTAATTCGCTGTAGGCTCCCTGTTTCATGAACTGGCCGATATAGACCGTCAGTCCGGCTCCGGCCGCCCGCATCGCAAGCCCGAACGCCGCCGTGGTCTTTCCCTTGCCGTCTCCCGTATAAACCTGGATATACCCTTTTTCCATCTGCCGATCCCCCATCTTCCGACATTAAGTTTTTTCTTTCGAATACCAGTTTCTGCGCCCGGAAACAAATCGAATTCTTTCCGCCCGCCTCTGTTCAATGAAAAACCGCTTGATCAAAATATACCGACTGGTATATTTTAGGGCGTGTAGTTCTTGCTCCTAAATCTTGCTCTTGCTCTTAATCTTAATCTTGCTTGATTGCTTCGCAAAAAACTGACGTACCCCGGTTCCCGGTTATTTTTGCAGAAAGGAACTTGTGGCCTTGGTATCGGTATCGCTATCGAAATCGCTATCGGGATCGAAAACTTCTCGATTTCGATACCGATAGCGATAGCGATACCGATTTCGAATTAACTTCCTTGGAAGCTATTTACCCACCTGGGCGGTGTTTTTGAAGAAAGAAACTTAAAAACAGATGCCGTGCACGTGCACGAGCACGTGTACGTTCACGTGCACGAAAACCAAAATCAAAACCGAAACCGAAAACATCAAGTTCCGTGGAAGTCGTTTAACCAAATAGAACGGGAGGTCTATCATGAACGAATGGCATAAAACCGGGTGCGTTCTGTGCGCCCAGAACTGCGGCCTGGAAATAATGGTTGAAGATGGTCGCATGACCAGGGTCCGGCCGGATAAGGACAATCCGCGCAGCCAGGGGTATGCCTGCCGCAAAGGGCTGAATATCGTCTATCACCAGTATCCCGCCGACCGGCTGACCCGGCCGCTCAAACGGATAAACGGCCATCTCGAACCGATTTCCTGGGATCAAGCTCTCGATGAAATCGCTGAAAAAACCCGTCACCTGGTCGACACCCATGGTCCGCGCTGCCTGGCCTACATGGGCGGCAGCTCCCAGGGCGGCCATTTTGAAGCCGCTTTCGGCATCGGCCTGATCCGCGCACTCGGTTCGAAGTACTACTATTCATCGGCCGGCCAGGAATTTTCCGGTTCCTGGTGGGTTTTCGGCCGGATGCTCGGCAAGCAGTACAATATTGCGATTCCGGATGAGCACGTTACCGAAATGCTGGTCGGCTGGGGGTGGAACGGCATGGAAAGCCACCAGATGCCCCGGGCGCCGAAAATTTTAAAAGCCTTTGCTGACGATCCTGAACGGCTTCTGGTGGTGATCGATCCCCGGAAGAGCGAAACAGCGGCAATCGCCGATCTGCACCTGCCGGTGCGCCCCGGCACCGACGCCCTTCTGGCCAAAGCGATGATTGCCGTCATCCTTGAAAACGGATGGGAAAACAACGCGTACCTCGATGCCCATGTCGACGGCTGGGAGACGCTCCAACCCTGGTTTAAAACCTTCGATGCGAAAACCGCCATTTCGGTCTGCGAACTCGAATACGACCAGGTGGTCGAACTCTGCCGGCTGATGACCACCCGGCGCTGGTGCCTTCACCCGGACCTCGGGATCTACATGGGCCGGCACAGCACATTAAATTCCTACCTGCTCAATCTCCTCGGGGCGGTCTGCGGAATCTTCGGCGTGCACGGGGGGAACGTGATTCCCGGCATGGTCATGCCGATGGGGTATCACGCCGATGAACGCGACCCGAAAACCTGGCGCACAATGGTGACCGATCTGCCGCCGGTGGCCGCCGGATCATTTCCCCCGGCAGTCATGCCCGAAGAAATCCTGACGGACCATCCGCAGCGACTCCGGGCGGTATTCGTAAGCGCCTGCAACCCGCTGCGGTCCTATCCGGATACCGCCGCCTACGAAAAGGCGTTTGAAAAACTCGACCTGCTGGTCGTAAACGACATCGTGATGAGCGAAACCGCCCGGCTGGCCGATTATGTCCTGCCCTGCCGCAGCTATTACGAATCCTGGGACGGTACCTTTTTTCCCTGGACCTATCCGGAAGTCTTTTTCCAGATGCGCCGCCCCATCGTGGCGCCCCCGGGCGAATGCCTGGAAGCCGCACAGATTTTTACCCGCCTGGCCGACCGGCTGGGGCTGGTACCCTCCATTCCGGAGGATCTAAAAACCGCGGCATGCAGCGACCGGATGGCGTTCGGGGCCAGGCTGATGGAGTGGGCGGCAACCGAGCCGGCCGCACTTTCGGCCATGCCGTATGTCATGGCGCAAACCCTGGGCAAAAATTGGGATTCGGCCGCACTGGCCGCCTTGTGGGGGATGCTGATGACCGCACCGGGCGCGTTTCGCAAAAACGCGGTCCGGGCCGGGTTCGAAGACGGACTGGACCAGGGCGACCGGATCTTCCAGGCGCTTCTCGATACCCCGGAAGGGCTCTGGGTCGGCAAAGCCGATGCGGAAAACCCGATGGCCGGCATCAGGACGCCGTCCGGAAAAATAGAACTCTTTATCCCCGAACTCGAAGAGCAGACCCGCAATCTCGATGCGGCCAACGAAGCCGAAGCACTGAAAATGCCGGCGGAATTTCCCCCTGTCTCTTATACACATCTGACGCTGCCGACGA
>JAGXHH010000246.1 GCA_024636355.1 Desulfobacteraceae bacterium
GCAGCGTCAGATGTGTATAAGAGACAGCCCCAGAACGTATTGGAAAAAAAGGCGGTTTGCAGGTCCATTTTGCCAAGCCCCGCATCCGCCAGCGCATCGGCGATAACCTCGTGGGCCATGTCGCGCACGTCCCGGTCCGGGTACTTGTTGAACCGGAGCATGCTGAGCCCGATGATGTAGACGTTTTCCATATGGTTTTAACCTTTCAGGTTTAAAAAATGGTTCAAGGTTCAAGGTTCAAGGTTCAAGGTTCAAAGTTGAAAAGCAAAAACATAAACCGCTGATCTTCTTGCTCTTGCTCTTGCTCATAATCTTGCTCTTTCTCTTAATCTATTGAGGGTGCATCTGCACTTCGAGCGTCATCCCGGCGCAGGCCGGGATCCTGTTTTTTTCGAACATTTCTGGACCCCGGCCTGCGCCGGGGTGACGTGCGGAGCCGAATCGATATTGATTCACATCCCACAGTTTCAGAATCGATTTTAACCTTGAACCGTGAACCCTGAACCTTGAACCCGCTTTTTCATGCTTCAATCTTTTCGCGGATAGTTCTCGACAATCTTGTGCCCCGCGGCAATGGCCAGGGTATCGTTTGAGCCGTCTTCGATGAGCATGGCCCGGGCGTCGCGGAAGAGCTTTTCGATCAGGTACTCCTTGGTCAGGCCGTTTCCGCCGAAGATCTGGATCGCTTCGTTGGCCACGTCGAATGCCGCCTGTGTTCCGTGCACCTTGGCCATAATCGAGTATTCCTCGGCCGGGGTCGATGTATTCGTGTTGTAGACGAACGCCGCCCGACTTATCAGGCGACTGGTCTCCACCTGGCGCTGCATGTGGAACAATTTGGTCTGGATCGTCGGGTAATCGACAAGCCGCTTGCCGCCCTGCACCCGGGTTTTGGCATAGGCCAGCGCTTCTTCAAAAGCCGCCCGGGCAACGCCTGTCCCGAAAATGCCCATCAGGGACGTCGTCGACGAAAGAACGATTTCCAGAAGCGCTTCGTAGGCTTCCGGGCCGGCGATCAAAAATCGTTTCGGCACTTTCACGTTGTCGAAGTAAATCTCGCCCTGGTTCAAGTCCCGCTGGCCGATCTTGTTGAGCGGGGCCCCCTTTTTTACTCCCGGCAGGTCGAGCGGCATGGCAAAGATCCCGCCGCCGGCATGCCCCATCGATGCATCGATCTGGCAGAACATGGCGCAATGGGTGGCGATGGTGCCGTTGGAAACCCAGGCCGACTTCTGACCGTTCATAATGTAATAATCGCCGTCTTCCCTGGCGGTGCACTGGGACGGGATGTTCGGGTCGGAAAATGTGGGAAAAAAAGGCATCAGGGTATCGGACCCGTGATCCGGCTCGGTGATTCCCCAGCAGCCGATAAAGGTCGCGTCCCGGTTTTCGCAGAACGGCACCAGGATTTCGTCGATCATCGCCTCTTCCGGAACCATGGCGGCACCGAAAGCCGGAAAACTGGCAACCCCGAGTGCAATGGTCAACCCGACACTGCCCCAGGCGAGCTCTTCATAGATGATCGCCTGCTGCAGCGATGTCAGATCCATGCCGCCGTAAGCTTCCGGAATCAGGATGGCATGGTAGCCGAGTTCGTAGGCCTTTTTCATGAAGGTCCAGAAAGGGGAATCCTTGGCGATCACCTGCTCCGGAGTCATTTCGTCGAGTTGCCTGGCAATGGGGCGCATCACCTTTTTCGCAAACTCGTTGGCATTTTTCTTGAGCATCAGGTCTTCTTTGGTAAGATTTAAATCGAGTTCCATGAAGTCCATTGTCTACTCCTTTTTTTATTTACGATCCTTATACCGTGCCTCGATCTTGTCGGCGTATTTGACCACGATTTCGGGCACCTGTTCGAACAGGACCTGCTGCATGACCTCCATGACCTCGGGCGAATAGGCCATTCCCATAAATTTGGGGGGCGCCCACCAGTCGTCTTTGGTCTTGTACATGGGGGTGCCGCCGCCTACAAATGCGGCAAAGTTGGTGGGGATGCTGTTGATCATGGCCTGTTTTTCCTCCTCGTAGGACATTGTCTTGTGCATCTCCTCGCGGCTGTAATAGACTAGGTCGCGCGGCGGCCCTAAGGCCAGGCCGAGCTTGACGTCCATGTCCGGCAAAAAACCGAGCGCCGTCAGCCCGAATCCGACCGACCCCATGATCCTGTTGTCGATCCGGTACTGCCAGGCCGATGCGCAGGCCCAGTCGCAGGCCATGGAAAAATCAAGGGTTTTCCAGTTGCAGCAGGGCCCGCCCAATTGTCCGCCGCCCCGGGTCTCCTTGGCATACGCGTTGAATTCCCTGCAGGTGCCGAATCCGCAGGCGCCGCAGTCCCAGGCCAGGTTCGACCGGGTCGTTTTGGCGCCGATGGCCACGACAACCGGGTTTTCGCCTCTCTCGTAGGTATTCTTCAGCGTTTCATAGTCCCATCTGACATACTGCATCACCTGGGCGATCGGCCCCATGACCTCGATGATCGGCTCCAGGTCCTCGCCCCATATGATCTCCACCTCGATTTCGGTCTTACCGGTAATCTGGGGTGCTTTGTGAACGGCCAGGGCGATGTTTTTCGCCACCTCCAGGACATGCTCCTGGCAGAATGCCTTACCTGTCAAGTGTCCCATTATTCGCCCTCCTCCTCGGTTTTCGCCGGCTTCGGAATCCATTTGCGGTAGTCGAACCCACGAATGATCCGGGCCGTCTGGTAGATCTTGCGGGTATTGTCGAGCACCTTGTCCATGTTGATCAGGTGGTAGTCGACATTGACGTCCACATAGGGGTTCTTGGCTTTGGCGGCCACCGGAACCCCGACCACCATCCCGGAATTGCGGCAGTAGCCGAGTTCCATCCCCGCCATTCCCAGACTGGCAAACGGCCGGGCATCGACCATCAGGGTATGGGCCGTCCATAGGGCGCTTCCCACCGCATACCCCAGGTCGCTGACCCGGGCGGTGCAAAGCGGCCCGTCAATTTGATTTTCCTTTCGGCGGTCAGTTGTGTCGACCAGGCCGTAGCGATGGGTTTTCCGCTCATAGAAGTAGCTGCAGTCGAGCCCCCCGCCGCACAGGCCGCACCCGGCATCCAGCGGAGTTTCGTGGCACCGGGTATTTCCGATGAACAAGACCACGTCCGAATCGCGGATCATGACCGCCTCATAGAGAAACGGCTCTTTCCATGCCTTTTTCCGATGGGCGATCTCCTCGATTTTCCGGGCGATGGTTTCGAGCTCCTCCTGGCCGTAGACGATATGCGCTTCGGTCGAAGGCACCCCGCCGGCAAGCGGTGCGGTCAGCGCCGAGTTGAGCATCATGCGGGCGGATTCCAGGACCCCTTTTTTCCGCCGTATATCCTGGGGCGACCAGGGCGTCCACTCGCAGACGTATTCCTCGCCGCGGAAGTTGAGGTCTTCTTCGTATTTTTTCATCCGATCTCCTGGTTGGGTGAGGTTCAAGGTTCACGGTTCAAGGTTCACGGTTCAAGGTTTAGGGTTCAAGGTTTCGAGGTTGAAGGTTCCCGTTCACGGTCAGGGGTTGTGGGTTCAAAATTTGGGGATCGTAAAGAACGCTTGCACCCCGCTTGAAGCCGTCATTGTGCGGAGGTTGCAAGCCAGTCTGGCACACTGGTCCGGCCTGGCGTGCTGGAGAAGTCTGCTCCGCATCATTTCAACATGCAGTTAAGACTTCCGGTAGTCGGCAAACGCATAAACCTCCGGAGATTCTTTGGTGAATACCTCACGGAGCAGGCGGTCCAGGTTTTTTTCCGATGCCGATCTCGGGATTTCGGCGACCACCTGCAGAAACGATGGGATCGCATTGTTGTCCAATTTACCTGTGCACGTGGCAAACACCGATGCCGGATCGATTGTTCGGCCATCAGCCGGGACGACTGCGGCCACCAGGTCGCATTCACCCGGGGCGCCGGATTCAGCCGGGACCCCGTAGACGCAGACATCGGTGACATCCGGGTGCTCGGCAATGGCGCCTTCCACAAAGTGGGGCTGGATGAAATCGCCGGACCGGCGCAGTCCGCCGCCTTTTCGATAATCGAAGAAAAACCAGCCGGATTCATCCGTATGCCCCATATCCCCGGTGCGCAGCCATCCGCCCCGGGTTTTTTCCTCGGATTCCTTTTTCTTGCCCAGGTATTGGACTTCGGGGCGCTCACCGGCCATGCGGAACACGATATCGCCGGTTTCGTGCGGGGCGCGCGGGGTGTCGTTATTATCGACCACCTGCATTTCCATGAGCCCCTCGATCGGCTTGCCGAATGACCCGATCGGCCCGACGCCGGGCGGCTTGTGGGCGAACCCGCCTTCCACCGCGCCGTACCATTCGTGGATCATGACATTGAACCGTTTTTCAAACGCCTCCCAGATCGCCGCGGGCGTTCCGGCGGATAACACCATCCGCACCGGGTTGTCCGCATCGTCTGGACGGGGTGGCTCGCTGTAGATCCCCATCATCATGCCGCCGAGCAGGGAAAACGTGGTGCACCCGTAATGCCGGCAGATGTCCCAGATCCGGCTCTTGGTAAACCGGGCGCTGATTACCGACGGGATCGCCAGCATCAGAGACGGGATCAGGGTGACGGCCAGGGCATTTCCATGGGTCAGCGAAAGGCCCGTATAGAGACGGTCTTCTGCGGTATACTGCCAGACGAACTGGGCGAGCATGACTTGTGCCGACATCCGGTTGCCCTTGATCACAACACCTTTCGGGTCACCGGTCGTCCCCGATGTGTAGATCACCTGGATCGGTGTATTGAGGTCTTCGCTTACGGTATCGGGCGGAGAGACTTCCGGTCCCTCCAGGATTTCGTTCAGCGACGGGTATGCAGCCGATACCGGCACGTCCATTCCGTCCTTGCAGGCCACGCCGAGCGCCTTGACATCCGGCAGGGCGTCGAGCGCCTCCGTAACGTTTTCCATGAACTCGGCCGTGAAAAAGACGCCTTTGCTCCCGGAATTTTTCAGCATGTACTGCAGCCGCGCGCCTTTGACCCGCGGGTCGATCGGCACCATGATTGCTCCGAGCAGTGTTCCCGCATACATGGCATACAGAAACTCCGGATGGTTTCGCATGACCATGGCGAACTTGTCGCCTTTGCCGATACCGGCGGCCGTAAGTGTCCGTGCGAGCTTGCGTCCATGAATAACAATATCCCGGTACTTGACCGGTTCATCGGGTAAATTCCCGTTTTCAAACGTCACCACGGCGAAATCAGGGGTTTTTTCCGCCCGGGCATCGAGTTCGAAGGCGATATGTCCGGCCACCTTGCTTTCTGTCATTGATCCTCCCTTGTCCTGCTTTCTGAATTTTATCCGTATCCGCCGCTATTCCACCGAAAGGTCGTGCTTTGCACAGAATTTCGGATACGCTTCATAGACCGGCTTTAATGCCGGCAGCATTTTCAGAACCTTCGGAATCGGCCCCTTGGCTTTGATTTTCCGGGTGGCCAGCGCCACCGGCAGGGTGAGCTTCTTGAGCCAGAAATTGTGGATCGTATCCCCGCTGAGTTCCATGGTGAGCACCGCGTCCCGATTGGCTTCTTTGCCGGTGATGACATTGTCCGGGTCGATATAGAGGAATCCTTCGGGTTCGTGGATGATGTATTTGTACGTCACCCCGTAACCGCGCATGGTTTCGCCGAGACCGGAATCGAACACGATGAATTTCCACAGATCTTCCAGAAACACGTACATTTGAGTGGTGTCTTTAAAAACGTTCATGGAATCCTCCTTGGAAAATGGGGTAGTGTTTAGAGCATTCCTGCCCTGCCGTCGATATTCAAAAATCGGGTTGCTCTTATACTACAGCAAGTCTCGTGCCAAGTTTTGTCATTTGCAAGTCCTCGATTTACTGCATTTTTATTTTTCAGACCGCCGAAATGTCCGTATACGGGCAGACAGGCGACCGTATACGGACACTTTGGATTGACACGGGGTCCAAATCCGGTCTACAGAAGGGAAGAACAGAAGACAGGAGATATCCACTTTCCGTTTTTTTCTCGCTCTTGCTCTTAATCTTGCTCTTGCTCTTAATCTTGCTCTTGCTCTTAATCTTAATCTTGCTCTTCTTTCTAATAGCAGGATTAAGAGCGAGATTAAGATTAAGATTAGGAGCAAGAGCAAGAGCAGGGACCACCCGGCTTATAGAAAGGACTCCCCCATGCCCCCCTACAATCCCGACAGCCATTTTGCCGCAGACGAAGAAGCCCTCCAGATCGAGAAAAACCTGGCCGCACAGGCCTTGCAGTCCGGGGACCGCGATACCGCCTGGCAGCACTTGAACCACGTGGCCCACCGGCTCGCAGCCCATCCCCTGACGCCGGAAACCGATGCGCTTTTCGTGGCCACCAGCCTGGAGCTGGCCAACATCAGCTTCGTTCTCGGCAAGGGGTTTGCCGAACTGATCGGCATCCTGCAAAAGGCGTTAAAGGCGTCCGGCCGCATCGGGGACCGTCGGTCCATGGCCATGATCAACCTGCAGCTGGGCCGGCTCCTTTATTTTGCCGAACAGCGGGAAACGGCCATGGCGCTCTTCGTCTCCGGAAAATCCGAAGTCGATGCGCTTGGCGATGAGGATATCCTGACCCAGGCCGCCGAGTTCATCGGGC
>JAGXHH010000247.1 GCA_024636355.1 Desulfobacteraceae bacterium
CGACGATCTCCACCACCTCCAAAGCCTCCTCCGCTTCTACCACCACCAAAGCCACCGCCACCTCCACCGCCGAAGCGTGATGGGCGACGTTCACCTTGTGGGCGAGCTTCATGCTGGTCGGATCGGAAACCACCATCTACTATGGTGCAGACAGCGGCTATTTCATCGGCTTCCGGGAATTCGGCCGGCGTTTTCCGGACATCGACTATGCGCTCCTGTCGACCACCGCCTACCATCCCCGGTGGTTCATGCATTACGCGCACGCCAACATCGACGAAACCATCGATGCCTTCCATGACCTCGGAGCGAAATACGTCATTCCCACCCAGTGGGGCACCTTTTCCCTCGGAAACGAGCCCGCCGGCTACCCCGCCCTTGATTTGAAACGCCATATTAAAGCCCGCCGGCTCGATCCAGCCCGGTATATCATAATGGATATCGGGGAGATGCTCCCGGTCGAAAAAGCGGACACCAGGGAATTTGTAGGTCGGGATTCACATCCCGACGCCCGCTCCCACGAAGGCAGCAGATTTCGTCGGGAAAGGAGTCATCCCCACTAACGAACATATTGGGGTTTTGGGTGGGGGGGCTGGTTCATTAGATCAGATCCCAAGCCCAAGCTTGGATACTATTATGTCAATTTCTGCAGTTTACTTTTTAATTCGGGCAAGTCCACCTGTACTATCTGCCAGACAATTTCCGTATCTATCCCAAAATACTCGTGTACAATACGGTTTCGTAGTCCGATAATCTTTCTCCATTCTATGGCATTGTTATTAACTCTAAAACTATCCGGCAACCGATTGGCAGCTTCACCAATGACTTCAAGATTTCGAACAACGGCATCAATTGTTTTCTCATCTTCGAGAAACTCAGTTTTCGATAATTTCCGAACATAGCGTTCAATTTTATCGATCGCCTCAACAATATCTTCGATGAGCAAATCTATTGATCTTTTAGACATCGATCGACTCCTGTTCGATCATTGGCCGGTATCTCTCATTTACTGATCTAAGTGAAACCACATCTACCCGGGTGCCGAGTAACTGTTCGATTGTATCGGCAAGTGTTACAAAATCCAGACCAATACTTGGATCCACGTCAACAAGAACATCTATATCGCTCTGTCCGGATTCATCGCCACGAGCGACTGACCCAAACAAAGCCAGCCGTCTGACTTTGAATCGTTTTGCCAGATCCCCTTTATTAACAGCCAGAATTCGAAGAATTTCCTCGCGTGTTTTCATAACCTCTTTCCTGTCCAAAATGGATGGCGGACGAACAATCTTGCGTAACTGCTGTTTCGGCGCTCAGTGATATGATATGCAAATTTCATAGAATATCAAGAGTTATCCCGGCAATGGGTTCAAGCAGAAAAGAACATTTTCGTTCCTATCTGTTCGCCTTTGTTATTAAACCTATATGGATATCGGGAAAACTCCAGTAACTGAGATCTTAAAAACCCTGAAAGGGCATCACATACCAACCCCTTTGGGGTAAATATGATCTATAAATTAAACAACTGGAGCATTCCCGATGTCCAGATAAACCTATTTTGGATCTTTCCAGAATGGCGCCCTTCACAAGAAAAGCATGGGATCAAAAGCCATTTTACCCCTCATCCCGGCCTTCTCCCGGAGGGAGAAGGGGAAAGCCGCTTCGATTGGCCGTTTGGTGATTTCTCCGATGGGCATTGGTTAGAAATGATTTGAAAACCGTGTCAATCGCCAATAACCTCATTTACAAAAGAACGTGTTTATTTCATCTCCGGAGATATTCCGTGGACGCCGATGAAAAAACCGGTCCGGGAATCCACGTTCGCCCTGCTGACATCGGCCGGCATCAGCATGAAGACGCAGGCCGCCTTTGACATGGAGCGGGAAAAGCAGGAACCGCTCTGGGGCGATCCCAGTTTCCGGATGATCCCAAAGGATGCAAAGACGGCGGATATCAATATGAACCACCTGCACGTCAACACCCGGTTCGTAAAAGAAGACATCAACGTGATGCTCCCGATCCACCGGTTTGCCGAATTCGAACAGGAAGGGATTATCGGCCGGCTTGCGCCTACCCATTATTCCACGTACGGCTACCAGATCGATCCGACGGCGCTGATGACCGACACCATGCCGGAAATTGCAAAGCAGATGCGCTCCGAAGGCGTGGACGCGGCCCTGCTGACCCCCACCTGACCGCTCTGCTGCCGGTCCGTGGGACTGGTGGCCCGTTTTTTGGAGGAAAACGGATTTTCGACGGTGATGCTCACCATGGTGCCGGAATTCAACCGGGAGATCGGGATTCCCCGGGTGGCAGCCATTGAATACCCGTTCGGCCGCCCCATAGGGCATGTCGATGATGTGGAAGGACAGCGCGCGGTGCTTATGGCGGCACTTGCCGTGCTGGAGAAAGCCGACGCACCGGGCCAGGTGCATCATCTGCCGTTTACCTGGATAGAGGATCCGAAAGAGACCGACTGGCAGCCGCCGGAACCGTCGCCGATTATTAAGATGATGTTTAAGAAGGGGTAGGGGTTGGGCGTTGGGCGGGGGTGGCAGGAGCACTGCGTGGAAGCAGGAGTTTCCGGTAACCGGGTTCCCAAGCTGGAGCTTGGGAACCAGTGAATCCCAGACCCTGGAGCACCAAGGGCGGGGGCGATTCGTGAATCGCCCCTACAGATAACCATTCTACATCGGCGTAACCCCCCACGGATAACCATTGTACATCGGCGTAACATGGTGCGTTGTCATGGGACAGGAAGCGGAGCTTCCGGGAACCGGGTTCCCAAGCTGGAGCCTGGGAACCAGCAGAAAATATGTAGGGGCGATTCACGAATCGCCCTGCCGGGATGGGGCAGAATGTCCAGGGATATGAAACAGAGGCGAATTATCCGTTAAATTGATTGAGGAATTCTGCGGGGGTGATAATTGGGGCATTCCGGAAAGATTTCAGGGTAAGCAGGTGCCGGTCGCCACTGAGGATGCAAGCGGCCTTCACTGCTTGGGCGCAATAGAGGAACAAATCGTCCGAAGAATCGTCGATGACGATAACCGGTCGTTTCGCGGGCAACTCCGCAATCTCGAAATACGGCAGAATTTCCCTGTAAACCAGGTATTCGATTTCCGCTTCAGTCAGCTCAAACCGGGGATATGACAAGACCTGGATGTATTCATCAAGTATTTCTTTTGAAATATAAGGTGTTATTTTCGACGCGCGCCACATCGGGATCAATTCTGCCGGTGTTCCGCCGAAAAGCAGCGCAGATACCACTACGTTCGTATCAATGACCACCCGCATTATTTTTCCCGAGCCCATTTCACCGCTTCATGGACGCTGTCGGAATCAAGTCCCAGTTTCTGCATCTTTTGCCGGATTTTGTCCAGGTCGGTATCATAGGTTTTAACCGGTCGGAGCAGGATAATACCGTCTTCAAGCTGAACCTCCAGATATTTCACGCCAGGTAACTGGTCCATGATTTTTTTGGGAAGGGTCACCTGGTTCTTGGATGTGATCTTAGCAAGCATTCTCTTTTCCTTATTCCTTGTTTCCTTACAATCGCAAATAAGAATATACGGATAAGGGTATTATTGTCAACCGCGTTGAAAAAAAGCCGGATGAAAGAATGGGCGAGGGGTGTTTGTGTGATGGGACAGGGACAGGAAGCAGGAGCTTCCGGTAACCGGGTTCCCAAGCTGGAGCTTGGGAACCAGTGAATCCCAGACCCTGAAGTTTAGACATTTTGCACCAAGGGCGGGGGCGATTCGTGAATCGCCCCTACGGATAACCATTGTACATCGGCGTACCCCCCCCACGGATAACCATTGTACATCGGCGTAACATGGTGCGTTGCCGAAAACATTGGCCGCAACGAACAGGAAAACAGCATCTGGGTATCCGATGGGAAATGTTCTCGGTCTCGCGATGTGGGGGCGATTCACGAATCGCCCTTCCGACGGATTCGTTTGTGTGCAGGGTGATTAAAAAAGGATTAGATTTTCGGTCATGGGCGATTCGTGCCCAGGCAGCTGATGGTATGTCCCCCGGAAATCAGGTAAAAAGGAGATTGCCATGCAGGATCCCTTCGGAACCGACAATTCCGTTCAATGGCCGCAGTTTCGCCCGGAAGATCTCGATTTTTCCAAGCTGACCCGAATTTTCCGGTACTTTCTGCTGGCACTCATCGTCTTTTTAATCCTGGCGGCGCTCAACTGGGGCCGGACTTTTTACACGGACTGGCTGTGGTTCTCCAACCTGGGCTATGAAGCGGTGCTCCTCAAGAGGGTGACCACCCAAGTCTGGCTCTACCTGGTCGGGATGGTGGTTTTTCTCATGCTGGCCATTCCGAACGTCTTTTCCGCATACCGTTCAACCGCCGGAATCCCGTGGAATTTGGAGCAGCAGATTTCCACCAGCAACTACGAGACGGCCCGCAAGCTGCTGCTGTGGGCCGGCCTCGGGTTGGCCGTAATCCTATCCCTTTTCATGGCCTCCTCGCCGGCCGGAAGATGGGAAGATTTTCTCCAATATTTCAGCGGCGTGACGTTTAATGAAACCGACCCGATCTTCGGAAACGATTTCGCTTTTTATATCTTCGCCCTGCCGGTCCTGGAATTCGCCCGTGCCTGGCTCCTCGGGGCCGTGGTGCTGATCCTGCTCCTGGTCAGCGGTTTTTACTACCTGGCCGGCAGTCTGCGGGGGGAAGTTTTCCCTGCCGGAAAAAAGACCAAAGCACACCTGCTGATCCTGGGCGCCCTGTTTTTCGTACTCTTTGCCGCAGGGCACTGGCTGAACCGGTATGACCTGCTTTATTCCCGGATGGGGGCGGTGCACGGCGTCGGCTATACCGATCATCACATAAAAATACCGGTCCTGATCTTTCTGACCGCAATGGCGCTCATCAGCGCAGTGCTGCTCCTGGTCGCCTCCAGGCTTAAAGGAAATCGTCTGATTATCGGAGCCATAGGCGGATGGCTGATTCTGAGTCTGCTGGCCAATGCCTTTCTGCCGGGACTTTATCAGCGCCTGTGGGTCGAACCGAGCGAACTGGCGCGGGAACGGCCATACCTCGCACACAACATCCAATTTACCCGCCGGGCCTACGGTCTGGAAGATCTCAAATCCCAAAGCCATCCCGCACTGCGCGAAGTCACCCGGGAAATCGTGTCCGAAAACCAGGGAACGATACAGAACGTGCGCCTCTGGGACGAAGGGCCGCTGCTCCAGAGCTACAACCAGATCCAGTTCTTCCGTCTATATTACGATTTCATGGCCGTCCAGACGGACCGCTACATGGTCGAAGACGAACTGCGCCAGGTCATGATCTCCACCCGTGAACTTTCCGCCGAAAAGCTGCCCGCAGAAGCCCAGCGCTGGGTCAATCGGCACCTCCAGTTCACGCATGGCTACGGGGTCGCCATGAGCCCGGTTACCGAAATCGCCACCGGCGGACGCCCGAGTTTTTTCGTCAGGGATATCCCCCCGAAAGGCCAGATCCCTTTGGAGCGCCCCGAAATCTATTACGGGTTGAAGAGCATTGATTTCCTGATCGTCAACAGCGATATGAAGGAATTCAACTACCCGGGTCCGGAAGGGCCGGTCTACACCCGTTATGAAGGCAACGGCGGGGTTGAACTGAGTTCGTTCTTCCGCCGTCTGCTGTTCGCCTGGCGGTTTGGCGACCTCAATATCCTGATCTCCGGAGAGATCAAACCGGACAGCCGGATCCAGTTCCGACGGACCATCACTGAGCGGTTCCACGCGGTGACCCCGTTTTTGATGCGGGACCGGGAGGCGTACACCGTTGTGGCCGACGGCAAGCTGTATTTCATCCAGGATGCCTATACGGTGACGAACCGGTTCCCCTATTCCACGCCCTGGGAAAACCAGTTCAATTACATGCGAAACAGCGTCAAGGCGGTCATCGACACCTATCACGGCACGATCGATTATTACGTATTCGACCCCGAAGATCCCCTGATTCAGACGTACCGCAGGATTTTTCCGGACCTGTTCAAGGACGCCGACGAAATGCCCGCCCACCTGCGCGACCACGTCCGCTATCCGATGGACCTTTTTTCCGTCCAGTCCCGGATGCTGCTCCAGTATCACATGAGAGATCCCGTGGTGTTCTACAACAAGGAAGACCAGTGGTCGATCCCTCTCCATAAATCCTTCGGGGCGGCCGCTGACATGAAGCCCTACTACATCGTCGCCCGCCTCCCCGGGGAGGAAAAGGAGGAATTCCTCCTGCTCCAGCCGTTTACGCCGAACAACCGCCACAACCTGGTCGGGTGGATGGCGGCCCGGAGCGACGGCGATCATTACGGGGAAAAGATCCTGTTCGGATTTCCGTCCGGCCGGCACGTGGACGGTCCCAACCAGGTGGAGGCCCGGATCGACAACGATGCCATCATTTCGGAACAGTTCACCTTGTGGGGGCAGGTGGGCTCCGAAGTCTTCCGCGGCAACCTGCTGGTAATTCCGATCGGAGATGCCATACTGTATGCCGAGCCGGTTTTTCTCAAGCCCGAAGCACTCGATTTTCCGGAGCTGCGGCGGATAATTCTCGCCGACAATCGCCAGGTGGTGATGCACCCGAGCCTGGAGGCATCGGTCGATGCGCTGGTGGGCGAGCTGCCCCCGGTGGCGCCGGTGGTCGAAGCGGAAACCGATTTGCCCGGCCAACAGCCGGAAACGCCGGCGGGAGCGCTCGAAGGTTTGGAGGAGATCCTGCAGGAAGCGATCGACAAACTCCGGGAGGTGGCCGATCAGCTCCGGCAGATGCGGTAACCGGTGCGGCCGTCAATCGTAGGTCGGGATTCACATCCCGACATGGTTTAAATCCTTCTGATCTTGGCCTTTTAATTGGACGGTTCATGCCCGGTGCCCCGGTGGTAAAACCGGCCTGTGTCCCTTCGCCGGGGCTGAGCGTCGGGATGTGAATCCCGATCCGGGCGGGGAGAATCCCCGCCCGGGGGCGATTCGTGAATCGCCCCTACGTTATCTGCTTGTAAAGTTTCCGGACCGTTCTGGCAGATTCCCGGGTGAACTGCCGGGTTTCGTTTTCCGAAAACGAATCGAAATCGACAATCTCCAATTCCTTAATCACGGTCAGGAATTGAATCACGGTTTTTTCCGCAAGTTCTTCGAGCCTGGCCGACCTGAGATCATCGTCCGTGATTCCGCGGATCATTGCCAGCGTCTGGTTGAACTGATCGTCCGGAGCATCCGCGCGCCTGAGAAACATGTCATAAATCAGGGCAAACATCGCATCGATCCGGTTGCTCTTGATCAGTGTGGGGGTATGAAAAAAGGAACGGTCTTTTTCAACCGTGACCGTCCCCTTCTGCAGGTACAGCACCCTTTCGAACCAGTTGATCGTGTAGCGCTTGTGATCGTCGGCACTCCATTTGTCCTTTTCCCAGACATGCGCCCGCACGAGTTTGTTCAAGTTTAAAAGGCATTCCTTGCGCTCCTCGAAATCATAGGTTCCCAACAATGCACCGGATTGAAAAATATCGATCCCGGTTTTTTCCGCATGCTCCGATAACTCCACACAGGCGATCCGGAGCTCTTTGCCCGGCCTTGCCAGCAGGAGCTTGTAAGAAGGCTTTTGCGTATCGATGCGCTGCAATTCGGGCGCCGATTCCGGGGGCGAGATTTTACCGGCAACAGCTGGCGGCAAAAAAGCCGCCAGGAGATTGGGGCTCAAATCAACAATTTCAAGCGCCTCATTGAAAATCGGCTCATCTTCCGGTTCCAGCGGCAGAACCGGGGTCAGCCTGCCGGGTTCCAGGTACGGCAGAAACACATTCAGTATGGATTCAAGCCCGCCCTGCCAATGGGCACTCCGCGGGTCTTTGCCATCATCTATCCATCGTTTGACTTTTTCAGATACGGGATCCATCATGTATTTTCCTTTGGAGTTTCAGAGATTAAGCCGTACATCAACCGGAAAAGCCCGCAACTAAATTCCTTCAAGGCGTTGTTTCGTTGGACAGGATAACGCCTCTCGCAGTTTCCCCGCAAGTTCGTCCCTGGTAAACGGTTTCTGTAGAAAACAGATGCCATCGCCGAGCACACCGTGATGGGCGATCGCATTGGCGGTGTAGCCGGACATGAACAGGACTTTCATTTCCGGCCGGAGCGGGGCGAGCACTTCCCTCAGATCGCGGCCGTTCATTTCCGGCATGATCACGTCGGTCAACAACAGCTGAATTTCTCCGGTGTAATCGGTAGCAAGACGAATCGCCTCGTTCGGATTGCCGGCAGCCAATACGTTGTAGCCAAGCCGCTTGAGCAGCTTTTCAGTGAGTTCGAGCAATTCCGCATTGTCTTCCACCACGAGAACCGTTTCCGTTCCGGCTGCCATTTTACTATATCCGGACGCCTCCTGGTCGGCCCGGATTTCTCCATCTTCCCGGCGGGGCAGATAGAGCCGGAACGTCGTGCCGTTTCCCGGTTCACTGTCGGCGTAAATATAGCCGTTGTTCTGTTTTACAATCCCGTACACGGTGGCCAGACCCAGCCCGGTTCCCTGCCCCTGGGGTTTTGTGGTAAAAAAGGGTTCGAAAAGCCTGTTTAAGGTCTTCTTTTCCATGCCGCAGCCGTTGTCGCTGACCGAAAGCATGACGAACTCTCCCGGTGTGAGTCCCGGGGGACGCGTGCGATCGGTCTTTTCAAAAACGATTTTGTCGGTCTTGATGACAATCCTGCCGATGCCTGAAACGGCATCACGCGCGTTGACCATGAGATTCGCCAGGATTTGGTCGAGCTGGGACGGGTCCATTTTCACCGGCCACAGGTCGGCTGCCGGTTCCCAGATCAGCTCGATATCTTCGCCGATCAGCCGCTTGAGCATCTTGAGCATGCTGGAAACGGTTTCATTCAGGTCCATCTGTATGGGACAAATGGTCTGCTTCCGTGCAAACGCGAGCAACTGCCGGACAAGATCCGCCGAACGCAGGCCGGCATTCATAATTTCCCGGAGATTGTCATGCAGGGGGTCAGACGCGTCCAGGCTTTCGAGCGCCAGCTCCGCATACCCGTTGATGATGCTTAACATGTTGTTGAAATCATGCGCCACACCGCCGGCAAGCTGACCGACCGCCTCCATTTTCTGGGCCTGCCGGAACTGGCTCTCCAGGCTCTCCCGTTCGGCTTCCGCCCGCTTGCGCTCCGTTATGTCACGGGCTATCGTCAGGATTCCATTTGGTTTTCCTTCCCTGTCCCGAAGAAACGACAGGACCATTTCCGCCCAGATAGTGGAGCCGTCCTTCCGATATTCTTCGAGCTCGAGAATCCGGCTCCGGTTCGGGTCAGCGGTTCCGGCGACCTCCAATGCCTGTTCAGCTGCAAACGCTTCAAGCGCAATCCTCTTGGATTCCGGCGTCAGGATCTGGTCAAGGGACTGTTTCATGCTCTCTTCCACGGTAAACCCGCGAAGCCGTTCTATTGAGGGGCTGACATAGGTAAAGCGAAGGGCCAGGTCCAGGACGATGATGACATCCGCCGTGTTCTCCGCAATCAATCGATACTGTCTCTCACTTTTTTTCAAAGCCGCTTCGGTCAGCTTCCGGTCGGTAACATCACTGAGAAAATTCAGGGTGGCGGGCCGGTTTTCCCAGTCGATCCGAACGCTGCTGATTTCCATCCACCGCTCACAGCCGTCAATCCGTATGAAGCGAAAGGTATATCGGGCCCTGGGGGCGCTGCCTTCGCTCCGCTGCTTGTGATATTGCGCCACCATCTGCCGGTCATCCGGGTGAATGAACTCGACAAAAGGCCGATTCAACAATTCCGTTTCCGGGTAGCCCGAGAACTTCACGGCCCTGATGTTGACAAAGACCAGCCGTCCGTCCTGGGCCACGAGTATGATTTCATTGGCGTTTTCCACGAGGAGGCGATATTTTTCTTCGCTTCTGCGAAGGGCTTCCTCACTTTGCTGCAGCGTCAAGGTTTTTGCCGCCACCTGTTTTTTCAATGCCCTGTTCACGGCATAAAAAAATGCGACCAGTGACAGGAAGACCCCGAGCACTCCAAAAAAACCGAACCAGAAACGCCTGTCCAGATGAAAACCGGGAGATTCAAGCCGGATCCATTTGTTTTCGATTCGTGTCCGCTCTTCCGGGGAGATCTCCCCCAGAGTTTTTTCCATGATCCGGTTTAATATGGGCCAGTCACTTCTCGACGCAAAGGAGATGGCATCTTCGAACTCGCAATACCCGGCCACCCGAAGATTTGCCAGATTCATCCGGCTCACATAATGGGAGATGACGGCAAGATTTCCGACCATTACATTGACGCGCCCCTTGGAAAGATCCTTCAGCGCACTGGCCGGATCGGTGACGGGCCGGGCATGCAGGATCCCGTGTTCTTTCAGGATGGCGCCGATTGTATAGCCTCCCTGGTAGACCACGCCGGTTATGTCTTCAAGGTCTTTTATTTCAATGTGCGCCTGGTTTTCGTTCCTTGTAACCAGCACATTGGGAATTGTGATGTAAGGGGGAGTAAACAGAAGATACCGGGCCCGATCCGGGGTTTGCATAATGGTGCTGACCAAATCGATTTCGCGCGTTTCCGCTTTTTCCAGGATCTCTTCAAAACTGTCCAGGCGAACAATCTGAAACCGGATGTGCAGCTTTTTTTCAATGAGTTTCAGATAATCTAGTGCAATCCCGATGTATCTATCATCTTGTATGAATTCGACTGGCGGGTAATAAGGATCGGGAGCGACCCGGATTGTCCCGTCATGTTCCCGGAGCCACTGCCTTTCCGCGGGGGAAAGGAAATCCGGTTCCGCGGCATGAGCCGGAAAGGAAAAGACGGGTATTACGGAAAGGGGAATGCCGATCAACAGTATTAAAGCAAAAAATCGCGGAAAATTCTTTATCGCCATGGTGTGAGATCAATTAAGGTCGGCCGATATGTTTGAGAACGTTTAAACCCGGAATTTTCAGGGTGAAGCTGAACTGCCGGAACCGTCTTGCAGATCTTCGGGTAACCGGGCCGATTGCGTTGCACTCCCGAGGGAAACATATGTTTTTTCCAGGAGTTTTTTCGCCAGGAAAAATTTTTGCAGTTCTTCACCTTCGAGGGTGCGCCCGGGGGGAGTTTTTACGCTTGCGGGATTGACCGTCTTTTTCCCGTGCTGGACTTCATAGTGCAGGTGCGGTCCTGTGGAGATTCCGGTGGAACCGACATAGCCGATCGTATCTCCCTGCCTGACCCGCGCTCCGCTGCGCATACCTTTGGCATATCGGCTCATGTGCCCGTAAACCGTTTTATATTCGTTGGGATGGCGAATCCGGATGTAATTGCCGTATCCTCCGTTGCGTCCGGCATATTCCACAATGCCGTCGCCCGCGGCCATAATCGGCGTGCCGGTAGGGGCGGCAAAATCAAGGCCGCGGTGCATCTTGTTGTATCCCTGGACCGGGTGCCGGCGCATGCCGTATCGTGAACTGATCCTGGCGCCGTCAATTGGTGTTACCATGAGGGTCTTGCGCACGCTCTTGCCCTGTTCGTCAAAAAAATCGGCTTCCCCTTTGGCGTTTTCAAAGCGATAGATGGGAAGGGTGCGCCCCCGGGTGTGCAGGACGGCATGAAGCAGCCCGCCGGATTTGAGCACGTCGCCTTTTTCGTCAATTTTTTCTTCGTACAGGACCTCGAACCGATCGCCGGGATGGATGTCCCTTTGAAAATCGATATCGTAAGAATAAGCCCGGACCACCTGCATGAGGATCTGGAGCGGGAGATCGGCAGCCACGGCGGCTTCATAGAGACTCGAATCAATCTCTGCCGCTGCCCGAGCCGGCCGGACTTCGAGTTCGCGAACCCATTCCCGGGCCTGGAATTCCTGATCCGGACAACGCATGACCTGAACTTCACGGTCGACGTCGAGTTTCAGACACAAGCCCTTGAACAGGGGCGCAGCTTCCATTTCTTCGGCAAACGACAGAACCAGTTCCTGACCCTGGCGCAGGTCTGCCGGATTAAAAACGTCTTTCATAACGGTCACCAAACCGTATGCCTCCGGATTCGGCAGCCCGGCATCGAGCAGGATATTGATCAGGGTGTCGCCTGAAGAGACCGTGACGGTCTTTTTCTGCAGTCCGGCTCCGAAGGCAAGATCCCAGGGATCGAGGGGAACGGCAATTTCGGCATCCGCATTTGATCCGGGCATCTCTGCGTTTGATTCGGACATCTCCGCGCTTGATCCGGACATCTCATTGATATCGGCCCGGGCCGCCACCTTCTGTGCCGTCGGTTTTTCGGCGGATGGCGCAAACAGGTAAGAGCTGCCTTTCGACAGGAGGAGGTATGCTGCAAGCAAACCGAGAAGAAGTACAATCAACTTAGCGGGGTTAATCTTTTTTTTTCGCTTGAAATTAATACGAGAATCTTTGCGCGACCGGTAGTCGTATTCCATAAAATCAGCCATTATCCGGCAAGAGAATATAAAAAGTTGCAATGCAGCTATTTTTCATCTGTTTACGCCCTTCGTGTTGAATCACTGCACCTTGTATATGGAACTTTTAACTTAATCCTTAACCGGTCCATCTGTTTAAGGATATCATCAATCTTGCTCTTCCATACTTATTTCAGTACGAAATTTCAAGGCCTGGATTTGACGGCGCCCTGAAAAAGCAGTTTTCTGTTTTAAATAAAAACCGTTTCATGTGGTTCAAGCTGCTCTTTTTACACCGGTTCTCTCCAATAAGATAACCCGGCGGATGAGCAAATAAAAAAGCGAAAAAACGTGAACCTGTTCGTGCGCACGGACAGGTTCACGTTTTATATAGACGAACCAGATATTTCTTTTTTAATTGACGCATCGTTGATAAGTGTTCATCCAGCAGTGAGTCAAGTTAAATTGG
The DNA here is from genome assembly GCA_024636355.1 of Desulfobacteraceae bacterium. Classification (GTDB taxonomy): domain Bacteria; phylum Desulfobacterota; class Desulfobacteria; order Desulfobacterales; family Desulfosalsimonadaceae; genus JAGXHH01. The sequence goes on from JAGXHH010000247.1 coordinate 12,876, forward strand.
GGCAATCTTTATAAGCCAAAGGAATTTATGTCATGGAAATGGAAACACCCCAGCGCAATATTGCTTTAGATCTTGTACGGACAACCGAAGCCGCTGCCCTGGCGTCCGCGCGCTGGCTGGGAAAAGGCGAAAAGGAAGCGGGCGATTTTGCCGCGGTCGAGGCCATGCGGTTGTCTTTTGCAGCCCTTGACATTGACGGGACGGTAATCATCGGCGAGGGGGAAAAGGACAACGCACCCATGCTCTACAAGGGTGAAAAACTGGGCACCACGAGGGGGCCCCGGGTGGATGTGGCTATCGATCCGGTAGAGGGAACCAATCTGCTCGCCTACGGCCGACCCAATGCCATATCGGTGGTGGGTGCCGCCCCGGCGGGTACAATGTTCGATCCCGGTCCCAGCTACTACATGAAAAAACTCGTGGTTTCCGCCCAGGCCCGGAATGCCATCGAACTCGACGCCCCTGTCGGCACGAACCTGTTAAATATCGCAAAGGCCCTGGGCAGGGACGTAGAAGACCTGGTGGTGTTCGTGCTGGATAAACCGCGTCATTATCCCTTGATAGATGAAATCCGCAAGACCGGAGCCCGCATCCAGCTGCACACGGATGGCGACGTGGCAGGCGCGCTCATGGCAATCGATCCGAATTCGGAAATCGACGTGATGATGGGAACAGGCGGCACACCGGAAGGCGTCCTGGCCGCCTGTGCAATCCGCGCCCTTGGCGGCGAAATGCTCTGCCGGCTCGATCCCCAGAAACCGGAAGAAAAAGAAGCGCTCGCAAAGACCAGCATCGATCTACACCGCATTCTGGACGTCAACTCACTGATCCGCAGCGACGATGTATTTTTTGCCGCCACGGGCATCTCGGGCGGATTTTTGTCGGGAGTCAAATATACCGGCTCCGGCGCCAGTACCCACTCACTGGTAATCCGGGGCAAAACAGGCACGATCCGCTATATCGAATCCCACCACAATTTAGACCGGCTCATGCGCTTTTCCGCGGTAAAATACGACTGATAAACGTTTTAGCGGCAAAAGAATCGTAATGATGGCGAGATAAAAGGGCCATATACAAGGCGCGGCGATTTTTCATCCGCGAAGGCATACTTGCGTATGTTGAGCGGATGAAAAATCACCGCAACGCAGTAGATGGCTCTTTTACCTCGCCATCACTGGTTGCCGAACCCGTTTGACATCTCACAGTCCGGGCAATGCCAGGTAATCCCATTGCATGACATCCCCCAGATGTTTTCATACATGCACGCCTGGCAGATGGCAAAGCCGCAGCGGCAGGTCCAGCAGAACGGGGCGAGCCGGCCGCAGCAATGGCAGGTTCGGTCCTTTGCACGACGGCGCTGTCGTGCCGTCTGCGGGGTTGCATTATTCTTTTCAGGTGAGTCTTTCATCTTGCATTGCGTGTACCACATGATGCAGATTCCGCAAGTATTTTCGCCGCGCTGACCTGACACCGCATACGGCATCCGGATTCCCGGGGTGATATTCATGCCCGTATGATTATTTTTCCGAATACAGGCTGTTTTCGTGCCTGCAAATTCAAGGTCAGAAAGGAGCACCCAATGAAATGCCGCCTTTTTATTTTTGCCGCCCTTGCTTTTTGCATATCGTCATCCCCTGTTTTCGGAAAACTTGTAACGGAAACCGTCTCATACACGCACGATGATATCAAGCTCGATGGCTACCTATCCTATGACGATGCCGTCGAGGGGAAACGGCCGGGAGTGCTTGTCGTTCATGAATGGTGGGGTTTAAACGATTATGCGCGGCAGCGGGCCGAACAGCTCGCCGAACTGGGTTATGTCGCCTTTGCGGTCGACATGTACGGTAAGGGGAAAGTCACCGAACATCCTGATAAGGCTGCCGAATGGATGAAACAAGTAAGCGGCAATATTGAAAAATGGCGCAAACGGGCCATGGCCGGACTCGAGATTCTGAGAAATCATTCGCGCACGGCCGGCGAAAAAATTGCCGCCATCGGCTACTGCTTCGGCGGATCGACCGTTCAGCAGCTCGCATACAGCGGCACGGATATCAAGGGGGTGGTCAGTTTTCACGGTTCCCTGGTAACGCCGCCGGAAGACATCTCAAGCGACATTCCCGCCAGGATGTTGATCCTGCATGGCGCTTCGGACCCGATGACTGAAAAAAAGAGCATTCCCGATTATCTGACAGCGATGGAAAAATCCGGAATCGACTGGCAGATGGTCATTTATGGCGGGGCCAAACACAGTTTCACGAACCCGAACGCAGATGAAGTCGAAATGGATGCCCTTGCATACAGCAAATCCGCCGACCAACGATCCTGGGCGCATATGAAACTGTTTTTCGATGAGCTTTTCAGGTAAGAGGTTTCGTTTCCCGACAAAATCGGTTGGCTTCGTGGGAGCGGGCGTCGGGATGTGAATCCCGACCTACACAACCGTCTTTGAGTGCCGAGAACCGTAGGTCGGGTTTCCTACCCGACAGGGAGCCCCGAGTGCGGGTCCGGGGTTTTTGAATTTGCGAAGTCCACTCGTAGAGGTTTCGTTTCCCGGGCACCAGGATGTGAATCCCGACCTACACGACCGCTCGAATAATGAGTTGATTTCATCTGAAATCCTGTCATTAAATTGAATAACTCACTATTTCAAATGGTAACAATATCCGCCTTCTTGCACATTCCATAAGGACATCGTATGGATTTTCAAATTAAGATCGATCCGCAGCGATCCTGGCTGCTGATTGAACTGACCGGCAGATTCGACCTGGACGATCTGGAAAAATGTTACCAGACTTTTCTCGGACGATCGGATTGGAAAAAAGGTAACGATATCCTGTGGGATGTCCGGGCCTGTTCATTTGAGCACCTTAACGGAAATGACATGCGAACCATTGCCGCCATGACCGAAAATTACAGGGATCAACGCGGTCCGGGGCGTGCGGCCTGGGTGACGGGCCGAAATGTCGATTTTGGTATCGGGCGGATGTACGAGATGACCAATGAAAAAAATGTCATTTACAATTTCCGGGTATTCCGGACAATTGAAGAAGCGGAAGAATGGATATTAAAGCCTGACATCAGCCGGGGGTGAGATCACGGGAACACGAGAATCGGCTCCCCGACATGGATCCAGTGGATTTCGAAAGTCTCTTTATATGCCCCGGCGGTTTGTTCAAACTCCCCCAGATGTACCCCCCAGAGCGGTTTTACCGGTTTATTCAATGGTGAAAAAAAATGATCGTGGTGAATCGGAATGACGGTCGCAGCCCCAAGCGGCACGACCACATTGTCTAACAACCCCCGCGTGTTTTCGCGGCCGGCGATCCCGAGCAGGACCACGTCCGCGGTTATCCCGTCGAACATGCCGGGCAGATAGCCGGCGCTGCCGTTGTGCACCAGGGTGCCCTTGGGATGTTCGATCAGGAGGGTAAAGGTTTTGCCCAGACGGTACTTCGATGCGGCCGCCGGCGGAACCAACGGTTTTTCCATCCGGCCCGGCCAGGGAATTTTTCCGAACAGGGCCGGCCCGTGCCGGCTTTCCAGGAATCGGATCCGGAACTGGCCGATCCGGAGGGTGTCACCAAACGTGACGACCCGGATATGCTCCTCGTTTAACCCGGCCCCCCGCCCTACCATTGCCGTGCTCCCGGAGCCGACCAATACCGCCCCGGTATTGCTTGCGAAAAAAGGAGCGTCCATAGCGTGATCGTAATGGGAATGGCTGATGATCACGGCATCCGCCATGTTTCCCGTTTTCCGACACCACTCGGCAATCTGATCCGACTGCGGGGCCAGGGCAAAGCCCAGGCCCACTTTCAGCAGCCCGGGCCGGCTGACGAACGGGTCAATAAAAAAGGCGGTTTCACCGTCAGAGATAAAGCATCCGGCTGTTCCCATCCAGGTCAGGCGCACGGAATCTGTAGAAAAAAATTGTGGCGGGTGCGGCATATTGCCGCCCGGTAAACCGGCGGCACACGCGCAGAGGACAAGAGGGAGCCAGAGCAGGTGCGGCAAGATTCTCATTTGATTGCCTGCAGAAGAAAGGGGGATTATTTAATATGGTTATCCGGAAAACTCCAGTGCGGATTAAAGAAGTCTTCGAAATCGCTATCGAAATCGAATTTCCCCAATTTCGATAGCGATAGCGATTTCATTAGCGATTTGGAAAAACCCCTTATTGCTCAACGGATCAAAGTCTTTCACTGGAGTAAACCGGATAATGCGAACTATCAATCACTGTCATTTTTCATATAATCCGCATCTTTTATCTTGAGAATATCCCGCCTGATGGCAACCAGGGCAGACAATCTCTGCTGCGGCGTCTGGCTTTGCCAGAAATCAAGGTCCCACGCCTCTGCTGCTTCAAAATCAGCGGCCCGATTTGCAACCATTCATTGACGACGCTTTTCCGATCTTTCTTTTAAGCCCATGTCGGATTTCCTTCAGAAATGAAATAAACTATTGATCTAATAGTATTATGCGCACAAAAGAATGTCAATTCAATAAAGAGGTGCTTGCGTTATGACAGCCGTCCTGCAAAATCCTCATATCCGAATTCGCGGACGATTGTATAGGTATCAGCCGCGGCATTGTGGCGGACTATGGCGGGGAGGTTGATGCCGTTAAAGGTGTTGGTCTTCACCATGGTGTAGTGGGCCATGTCGAGGAAGATCAGCTTGTCGCCGATTTCGAGCGGTGCATGGAAGGAATAGTCGCCGATAACGTCTCCTGACAGGCACGACGGGCCGGCCAGGCGGAATGTATGCGCTTTTTCACCGGGAAGCCCCGCTCCGACCACCTCGGGACGGTAGGGCATTTCCAGCACGTCCGGCATATGGGTGGCCGCCGAGGTATCTAAAATGGCAATCGGCATCGCGTTGTAAACAGTGTCGAGCACGGTGGCCGCCAGCACCCCGGCATTCAAGGCCACGGCCTCGCCCGGTTCCAGGATGACGTCCACGTCGTAGCGGTTGCGGATGTCATTGATCAACCGGATCAGCAGGTCGACATCGTAGTCGGCACGGGTGATGTGATGCCCCCCGCCGAAGTTTACCCAGGAAAGGTCGGCCAGCAGGTGGCCGAAGCGTTTTTCGAAAGCCGCCAGTGTCCGTTCCAGGGCATCGGCGTTCTGTTCGCAGAGGGTATGGAAATGCAGGCCGGAAATGCCGTCAATCGTCTCGCCCACAAACTGTTCGGACCGGATGCCCAGGCGCGATTTCGGGGCCGACGGATCATAGATGGCCGCCGGCGCTTCGGAATGCTCCGGGTTGACCCGGAGCCCGCATTCGATATGCCGTCCGCAACCTTCGACCATTGGCCGGAACCGGCGCCACTGGGCAAACGAATTGAACATCACGTGATCGGACCAGCGCAGGACCTCACGCATGTCCGTATCGCTGTAGGCGGCGGCAAAGGTGTAGACCTCGCCGCCAAACGCTTCCTTTCCCAGCCGGGCCTCAAAAGGCGAACTCGCACACGTGCCGTCGAGCGTCTTTGCCAGCAGCGGAAACACGCTGTGCATGGCAAACGCTTTTAACGCCAGCAGTATGCGGCAGCCGGTTTCAGCCTTCACCCGGGCCATGACCGCCATGTTCTTCTCCAGGGCCTCGTCGCTGACGATATAACTCGGCGACGGCACCCGGGCAAGATCCAGGTTCAGGGGAAAACCGTTTAGAGGAAAACTTCGGTCCATGGCAATCCGTGTTTGTTCAGAGCGTCCATGAACGGATCGGGATCGAACTGCTCCATATTGAAGACGCCCGCATCCCACCA
>JAGXHH010000248.1 GCA_024636355.1 Desulfobacteraceae bacterium
CTTTTTGAATTTCTGGGGCAGATCTTTAAACGGGGTATAAATATCGGTGCCGTAATGAGCGGTCAAGGCTTCCAGGAACTCTGCAAACTGGACGGAAGTGCGGTTCGCCCACGGACGCACGGCCCCGTTTCGCAGCGACAGGTCGGGATCGGGAACGATCAGGTCCGGGTCAAACTCCGTGGTGGTTCCCAGCCCGTCACATTTCGGGCAGGCCCCCTGGGGCGAATTAAATGAAAAACTCGCCGGCGTGAGTTCCGGATAACTGATGCCGCACTCGATACAGGCGGCTTTTTCGGAAAACAGGATCGGCTCAGCGGCAGATACGCCCTCCTGATCGACAATTTCCACCGCCGCCATGCCGCCGGAATGAGACAGGGTCAGTTCGAGAGAATCGGCCAGACGGTTTCGCATGGTTTCCTTGACCACCAGACGATCGACCACCACATCGACCGTATGTTTTTTGTTCTTGTCAAGCTTGCCGACCGCATCGATTTCACGGATTTTTCCGTCGACCTTCACCCGGGCAAACCCTTCTTTTTTCAGGCGGGCGAACAGCCGCTCATGGGTCCCCTTCTGACCGTTTACCAGCGGGGCCAGGATGATCATCCGGGAACCTTCCGGCAGTCCCATCACCTGGTCGACGATCTGGTCGATGGTCTGAAAGGAAATGGCCCGGCCGCAGTTGTAGCAATGCGGCGTGCCGACCCGGGCAAAAAGCAGGCGGAGGTAGTCGTAGATTTCCGTAACGGTTCCCACGGTCGAACGCGGGTTATGGCTGGCGGTTCGCTGCTCGATGGCGATCGCCGGCGACAGCCCCTCGATGGCATCCACGTCCGGCTTTTCCATCCGCTCCAGAAACTGGCGCGCATAGGTGGAAAGCGACTCGACATACCGGCGCTGCCCCTCGGCATACAGCGTGTCGAAGGCCAGAGTCGATTTGCCGGAGCCGGAAAGTCCGGTCACGACAATGAATTTATTGCGGGGCAGCGTCACATCAATGTTTTTCAGGTTATGCTGCCGGGCGCCCCGGATGATGATCTTATCGGTTTCTTTTATCACTGGTAGTTTCAATTGATTTTGTAAATGCCTCGTTTCCTCTTAATCTTGTTCTTGCTCTTAATCTTGCTCTTGCTCTTAATCTTGCTCGTGCTCTTAATCTCGCTCTTAATCTTGATGAAAGCGTAAAACAAAATTTAACCACAGAGAACACAGAGGGCACAGAGATAAAGCCCTTAAATAAAAAAGCAGTTCTCTGTGTACTCTGTGCCCTCTGTGGTTAACACAGCCTTTTACAAGGGCATCAATCTTGATCTAAACTCTCAATCTCAAATTTGGGATTAAGGGAAAGATTATGAGTAAGAGTAAGATTAAGATTATGATTAAGAGCAAGAGCAAGAGCAGGAGCGCTTGACCCATCGGATAACCGTTACTCTCTTAACCACCTGGCCTGCTCTGCGGCCATTTCAATGGCGGCAGTCAGGCTGCCCGGATCGGCCGTCCCCTTTCCGGCGATATCGTATGCCGTGCCATGATCGACCGAGGTCCGGATAATCGGCAGCCCGAGAGTCGTGTTGACCCCATCGGTGAAGTGGATCATTTTAAACGGGATGAGCCCCTGGTCATGGTACATGCAGACCACGGCATCATAGGCGCCCCGGGATGCATAGTAAAATACCGTATCCGGCGGTATCGGGCCGATCGCTTCGATGCCGCGCCGTTCAGCGTCCAGCACCGCCGGGAGGATCACCCGGGTTTCCTCATTGCCGAACATGTCCGCTTCCCCGGCATGGGGATTTAAACCCGCCACGGCAATCCGGGGACGGGGTATGCCGAAGCGCGTTTTCAGAGAGGCGTCGGTCAGATCGATAATGGCTCCGATAGCAGCGGGGGTAAGGGCCTGCCGCACATCGGCAAGCGGCACGTGAATCGTGACGAGTACGACCCGCAGCCGGCTGCCGGCCATCATCATGGCATACGATGTTGTCCCGGTCCGGTCCGCCAGCAGTTCGGTATGCCCGTGAAAGGCGCTTTTCGCCAGTTTCATGGCCGTTTTATTGATCGGACAAGTCACGACCGCATCGATTGAGCCGGCCATGGCCATATCCGCCGCCGTTGTGATGTAATCGATCATGGCCCGCCCGGTGCTCTCGGTCGGTTTGCCCCACTGCAACGTGCGGGCATCGATTTCGGAAAAGCACAAAAAATCTATCCGGCCGGCTTTGTACACCCCGTCTTCGGGGGCATCGACAACTGCAAATTCCAGAGTGGAACCGGTCGCCTCGGCGGCCTTCTTCAGTACCGCCGGATCACCGATAACCAATGGCCGCAGCCGGTCATAAATTTTCGGATCGGCAAGAGCCCGGCAAATGATTTCCGGTCCGATTCCAACCGGGTCTCCCATGGTAATCCCGATGAGGGGACGGTATGCGTTATTCACTGCCTTTGATCCTTTTCGGCTGAAGATAAAATTTCTTTTATATCAGACAGATCAGCACAAAACAACAACTGAAGTTTGATGGATTTCTGCACCATCCGGAAGGGCGATTCGTGAATCGCCCCTACACATGAGGCCGGGAATAGAATATTTCTATTCTGCTGGTTCCCAAGCTCCAGCTTGGGAACCCATTCCAGAAAACTCCAGCTTCCTGTTCATTCGCCTTCTTCAGCTTTTAACCCTGAACCTTGAACTTTGAACTTTGAACCTTCCCTTTCCCCCCAAACCGGCCACAAATAAAATTCCGCATTTTCCTTAAACCCCACACCAAGAGCGCCGTCCTGAAGGTAAAGTGTCCAGGCGTAGCGGGTTTCATACTGGCTCGTGGTGGCCGACCAGTAATGATCCCGGACATTCGTAAATGGATGGTCGATGGGGAGCGCGGGCGAATGGGTTCCCAGATCGACCAGGTGGTCGAATTCCCGGATATGAGGCAGCCGCCAATCGGTAAACCCGAACGCACCTTCCGCGTTCATCCGCCGGATGATGGAAGCCGCCTGCTCCCAGTTGACCGGCGTTTTTTCCGGGTCCGCGCTGCGCGTCCAGACAAGGCCGGTCAGCCGATCGGTCACAGTTCTGTCTTCAGCAGAAAACCGGGGACGGGGTGAAATATTTGAAAGCATCGCACGGGTGGATTCCATTCGCACCGGCCAGACCATACAGGAGGCATGTTTCATCCCCCGGTAAACCCTGGCACCGCCCAGATGTATATACCAGGCTTGCGCCGGGAGCCGGGCGCAGGCGGTGGCCGTCCAGTAATAGCCCGGAAAGACGTTTACAAACGGGTGGCCTGTCGGCAAGGCCGGGTTGATTTGTTTATGGCTGATCAGAGAAAACAACTCCCGCCGGTTCGGCAGCCGCCAGTCCGAATGTGATTTAAAATTCTGTGAATTGAGGCCGTGAATATAGTCGAACGCTTCCGGCCAACTCAACGGGAAATCCGTCAATGCCGCATCCCGGCTCCACATCAGTCCGGTTTGCAGATCCCTTACCGTTCCGTTTACTGTCATGAACCGGCTTGTCAATATAACCCCCTTTTGAGTTTGCGGCATCGCCCGCACGGGTATTGTAGAATAATTCCAAACTTTCGCATACCAACCAACCTGTTCTTTATTGACAAACAGATAAAATCACTTTAATTAGTTCGTATACAAAGGAATTGAATAAACGATGCCTAAACTACCTGAAGATTTACCTGAATGCATGGTTTTTTTGCTGGGCAAAGCGTACCAGAAAGCGCACAGCAATTTCAAGAAACGCCTGAAGCCCTATGGTCTTACCAATATGCAGCATTTAGTGCTCGAAGGGCTCTGGTATAAAGACGGAATGACGGCCACAGAGATATCCAAACTGCTCCGGCTCGACAAAGCCACACTTTCCGGGGTCCTGGAGCGGATGGTCGACACCGGCTGGGTGATCAAGGAAGCCGATCCGGAAGACGGCCGGGTCCACAAACTGTATACGTCCGGGAAAGCAAACGATTTAAAAGAACAACTTATACAGGAACGACAGTTTTCGAACCGGGAAATCCTGGGACGCTTTTCGACCGAAGAACGCGTTATCCTCAAACGCCTGCTGCGCGACCTCATCTGAATACACCCGGTACAGACAGGAGCATCGGGGCCACTTGTAATGCCTGTAAGTCCCCGATACACTAAGTTAACCCGTTTTTTTCCATTTTCCGGCGCGGATACGCTTTTTTTTGCCCATTTAGGCCACATAGGAACCCTTTTAGTTTGTATACGAACATTGATGCACCCGTTGAAAACCCATAATCCAATAAGGAGATGCCATGCTATTCAACCCCAAAAAAGAAACTTTTGAACACCTCGACCCCCGGTCCCGGGAGATCATGAAGAAAACGGTCGAATATTTTGAATCCCGTGGAAAAGCGAAGCTGAAAGATGACCATCACGAACGCCGCTGGTACAGGGATTTCCTTGAATTCCTGAAAGAAAACGAAGTGTTTGCCACCCTCCTTACGCCAAAAGACTATGTGGTCGACGGTGACCCTGACAAGCGGTGGGATACCTTCCGGAACTGCGATTTCAATGAAATCCTCGGCTTCTACAACCTGTCCCACTGGTACACCTGGCAGGTCTCCATCCTCGGACTCGGGCCGATTTTTATGGGGAACAACGAAGAGGTCAAGAAGAAAACCGCTCAACTTCTTAAAGAAGGCGGCATTTTCGCCTTCGGCCTTTCCGAGCGGACCCACGGCGCAGACCTGTATTCATCTGATATGCTGCTGACCGATCTGGGCGAAGGCAAATATGTGGCCGACGGCGGCAAATACTACATCGGCAACGCCAACGAAGCCGCCCTGGTTTCCACCTTCGGCAAGGATTCGGAAACCGGCGATTATGTCTTTTTCGTAGCCGATCCGAAACATGAGAACTACGAACTGGTCCAGAACGTGGTCGACTGGGAAGGGTACGTGGCGGAATATGCCTTAAACGGTTATCCCATCACCGAAAATGAGATCCTGTCCAAGGGTCGCGATGCCTGGGATTCGGCACTGAATACCGTCAATGTCGGCAAATTCAACCTGGGCTGGGGTGCGATCGGCATTGCCACCCATTGCTTCTACGAAGCGCTCAACCATGCCGCCAACCGCAACCTTTACGGCAAATGGGTCACCGATTTCCCGCACATCAAGCAGCTTTTCGTCGACTCCTACACACGCCTGGCCGCCATGAAGCTTTTCGCCCAGCGCGCGACCGACTACCTGCGGTCGGCATCGGCCGAAGACCGGCGGTACCTGCTCTTCAACCCGATCACCAAGATGAAAGTCCCCACCCAGGGCGAGGAAGTCATCAACCATCTCTGGGATGTGATCGCCGCGCGCGGTTTTGAAAAAGACGTCTACTTCGAGATGGCCGTAAAGGATATCCGTTCGCTGCCGAAGCTGGAAGGGACCGTTCACGTAAACATGGCCCTGATCATCAAGTTCATCGCCAATTATTTCTTCAATCCGGGCGAATTTCCGGAAATTCCGAAGCGCGACGATGCAACCGACGACACCTTCCTGTTCAACCAGGGGGCCACGAAGGGGTTGGGCAAGATCCAGTTCCATGACTACAACATCGCTTACAACAGCGTGGACCTGCCCAATGTCAACATCTTCAAGGAACAGATCGCCATCTTCAAGGATTTCCTTGTCCATGCCGCACCGGGTCCCGAGCAGGCGAAGAATATCGATTTTCTCCTGGCTGTCGGGGAAATCTTCACGTTGGTGGTCTATGGCCAGCTGCTCATTGAGAAATATCAGATTGATAAATTTGAAGACGACCTGCTGGAACAGATGTTCGACTTCATGGTCCGTGATTTTTCCCGCTATGCCCTTCAGCTTTATTCCAAGGCGGATACAACGGAAAAACAGATGGAATGGTGCATGAAGATGATCAAGAAGCCGGTGGACGATCACGAACGCTTCCTGCGGTTCTGGAACGAGTATGTATACTCGCTGAAAGACACCTACGAAATGAATCCTTAAGGCTTCAACGGCTTGCTAAAGGCCCATCTGCTGCGTTGCAATGATTTTCCATCCGCTCAACATACGCGAAGTATGCCTTCGCGGATGGAAAATCATTGCGCCTTGCATATGGGCCTTTTATCTGCACCTCACCGTCCTGAGAAGGGGGCGATTCTTGAATCGCCCCTACGAATGACCATTCGTGCAATAGCGTAACATGAGCTTGTTGCCGAAATTGTCAAAACGGATCTATGAAAAATGGCGATATTCTATTACCGCCCTCACGATGTAGGGGCGATTCACGAATCGCCCGCCCTTCCGGGATGAGGCAGAATATCCAAACTAAATAGTCCAACTTGGCTGGACGGTGCTCGTAATCGTAATCGGCTTTTAAAATGCTTCAATTACGATTACGCGTACGAGCACAAAAAAACGAGATCCTTGCATATTGGCTTTTTAGCGCCGGCCGAATTTCCGGTACGAAGCAGATGCGCTTCCTTCGTCAGCACATCCTAATCTTCACCCGATAGGATTTCCGCCATTTTCTGTGACAGTTCCAACAAATTGAACGGTTTCTGGATAAACCCGTTGCAGCCCCGCTCTATGATTTTTGCGGCCTGGCCGTTGATGCTGTAACCGGAAGCCAGCAGGATCTTTGCCGACGGGTTGATTTCCTTGATCCGGTCGAAGGTTTCCCCCCCGCTCATACCGGGCATGATCATGTCGAGGATCACCAGGTCGATTTCAGCCTGTTCGGCCCGGTAGACGGCTAACGCCTTTTCCCCGTTCGGCGCCGTCCGGATAGTGTAGCCGAGGCTTTCGAGCATTTCTCCGCCCACTTCTATGATCATCTCCTCGTCATCGACCAGCAGCACGACCCCGGCACCCTTAATAATCTGCTCATCGATTGGCTTTTCTGCCCGGGGCATTTTCGTAGATGCGGGCAGGTAGATATTGAAAGTGGTTCCTCTTCCGGGTTCGCTGTAGACGGTGATAAACCCCTGGTGATTTTTGATGATCCCGTAGGCAGATGCCAACCCCAGCCCGGTGCCCCGTCCCATATCCTTTGTCGTGAAAAAAGGTTCGAATACCCGCTGGCGGACACTATCTTCCATGCCGATACCGGTATCGGTCACTGAAATTTTGACGTAATCGCCCGGTTTGGCATCGTGGGGCAGCGCATGATGCGTCTGTATTGTCTCATTTCGTGTTTCGATATACAACTCCCCACCGTCGGGCATGGCATGGCCGGCGTTGACATAAATGTTGAGCAGCACGTGTTCGATCTGCCGCTGATCGACCTCCACCGTATGTAAATCCGCTGCCAGGTTCTCATGAAAAGAAATATCCTTGCGGGTCCGGGAAAACATTCGGTTCTGGCTGGCGGTCAATTCGTTGAGATCGGTCGGGGTGACCTCGTACTTGCCGCCCCGGGCAAAACCGAGCAACTGCCGGGTAAGATCCGCGGCACGTTTCACATAGTTCTCGATTTCCTGCATGTGCTGGTAATGGGGGTGTTCCGCGGGCCTGTCGAACATCATCAGGGAAAGCCGTCCCTGGATACCCATGAGCAGGTTGTTAAAATCGTGGGCGATGCCGCCGGCAAGCGTTCCGACCGATTCCATTTTCTGGGCCTGCTGAAGGTGCATCCGGAGTTTTTTAGATTCCGTGATATCATGAAGAATCAGCAGCACTCCCGCCGGGTTGTCCTTGTAATCACAGTAGCGGGACGCACTGATGCTGACGTCGAGCAGTTCGCCCGAGCGGGTCAGTCGCCGGGTTTCGAGCCCCTGTATCGGCCGGCCGTTTTCGATGAGAGCCTGGATCCTTTCATCAAAAACCGCTTGCTGCGCTTCCGGGATATAAAGAAGATCCTTTTCTTCGATATCTTCCGGCGACCAGCCGAAGATCCGGGTAAACGCCGGATTGACGTACGTGATTTTTTGCTCGATGCCATAAATGACGATGGCATCCGGAGAGGAATTGAGAAGTGACTGGTAAATTTCTTCGGCCCGTTTGGATTCCTTGTACAACTTCCGGAACCGCTCTTCGCTTTCTTTCCAGGCCTTCTCCGTTTTTTTCCGATCGGACACATCCCGGCCCAACCCCCGGAAACCGACAGGCTGACCGTTTTCATCCGTAATCAGGTAAGCGGAAAGCTCAAGGAAATGGGTTGAACCGTCCTTTCCAATCACCTCGTATTCGGCTATTTCAGCCGGGTCCCCGGTCTCGTAGACCCGGCTGAAAATGGAGAACAGTCTCCCTGCTGTTTCCGGACTTGTATACTGCCGGTTGTTCATTCCCATCAGTTCGTCGGCCGGGTAACCGAAAATTAAAGGAGCCGCCGGTGAAAAATAGGTAAAATTTCCCCTGAGATCGGTTTCAAAATACCCTTCTTTCATCCGGCTCATGATCGCCTGGAATCGATCTTCATTCCGCTTGTAGTCAATGAGTTCTCGTTTAAGAGAAGCGTTTTCTTTTTTCAGAGAATCCAGCTGACGGGTCAATTCGTCTAAACCGCGATGTACGGACATGGACTACTCCCGTATTTAGGAGGAAAAAGAGTGGAAGAATAGATTAAGTAGAATATTACTATCAGAAATATTGGATGATGACAAGATTAGTCAAGATAGGATTTAATTTTAATGCACTCGTTGCGGCAAATGGCCACGCTGTACTACTAACCGCGAGTTTCTTGTTTTTTGAACAAGTTTTTTTACATGAAGTACATGAAGGTCTCCTGAAGATCCATGAAGGGATTTTTTAATTTTAAACCTTCATGTTCTTCATGGTCTTCATGTATATCAAACCGCTGTTCGCAGTGTCTCTGTGATTTGATATCGTTTGATTGCGGCCGATGGCCGCGCTGTGTTCTCTGTGGTTGGCTCTGCTTTTGTAACTATTCAGCTATTTTCAGATTCTGGTTATCCGATTCGCTCCAGTGATGGGCAATCCTAACCTTTTTGGCGCCAAGTAGATCGGATATCCTCTCGCAGAGGCGCTGAGAGCGCAGAAAAACTCTCCGCGTCCTCAGCGGCTCTGCGAGAGAAATCATTAACTGGAGTTTCCCGGATAACCCGATTTCAGATTTTGCGAAACGCCAATCCGTGAACGTGCACGAGCACGAGCAAGAGCAAAACGGATCGAACACTTCCTGAATCGGGCAGGCACGGGGACCTGACCCTACCCGATCAATCCTGCTACCGCCCCGGTCATGCATGTGGCCAGGGTGCCGGCGATTATGGAACGAAATCCGAGAGCCACGATCTCACCCCTCCGCGACGGGGCCATGCCGCCCAAGCCGCCGAGCATGATGCCGAGGCTGCCGGGATTGGCAAACCCGCACAGGGCGTACGACATGATCAGCAGGCTCCGGGGGCTCAACGTGCCGTCCGGCAGCCGGCTCATGTCGACGTATGCAATAAATTCATTGAGCACGGTCTTGGTTCCCAGGAGCGATCCCGCCACCGGGGCTTCCTGCCAGGGGACTCCCATCAACCAGACCACCGGGGCCATGAACCATCCGAGTACCCGTTGAAGCGTCAGGGGAGCTTCGGCGACATCCGGCACCAGGCCCAGCCCGAGATTGATCAGGTGCACCACAGCCACCAGCACAATTATCAGCGCGATGATATTGAGCAGCAGCTCCATGCCGGCCATGGTTCCCCGGGTCAGGGCGTCCATGGTGCCGTAAGCCGTGTCCCCGGTCTCCAGCTCCCCGCTGGTGAGCGGTCGGGTTTCCGGGATCATGATTTTGGCAATGACGATGGCCGCCGGGGCGCTGATGATCGAGGCGGTCAGGATATGACCGACCACATTAGGGATGACGCCGGTCAGGATGCTGGCATAGACCACCAGGACCGTCCCGGCGATTGTCGCCATGCCGCAGGTCATCAGGGTAAAGATTTCACTCCGGGTCATCTTCTCGAGATACGGCCGGATCATCAGCGGCGCTTCGACCATGCCGACAAAGATGTTGGCCGAAACCCCCAACCCTTCGGCCCCGCCGAGCCGCATGCCGCGTTCCAGCAGAAACGAAAAGCCTTTGACCACTTTCGGCAGCACGTTCCAGTAAAACAGCACGGAAGAAAGCGCGCTGATGACGAGCACCAGGGGGAGCGCCTGGAAGGCGAGAATGAACGTGGCCTGCGGGTTGGTGATTTCAAAAGGGAAATCGGCGCCTCCCCCCAGGAATCCGAACACGAACGAGGTGCCGACGTTTGTGGCCTCCTGCAGCGCGAGCACCGCCTCGTTGAGATGAGCGAACAGTTGCGTGAACAACGGGAATTTTAACAGCACAACGGCCAGCAGGATCTGGGCCGATATGCCGATGATAACGATGCGCACCGGAAACCGGCGCCGGTTTTCGCTCAATGCCCAGGCAATCGCCGCAAATACCGCCAGACCCAGCACGCCTCTGAACATCATGTTTCGAATCCTCAGTAGTAAACAACTCTGTATTCTTCGTGCTCAGTCCCGCTTGCGGGACGGTGCTCGTGCTCGTAATCGTAATCGAACATGAAATCCGATTACGAGCACGATTACGCGCACGAGCACGGGAAAAGTGCCAATAAGATTTCCACAGCGAGTATTTATTCTCTGAACAATTTTCTCAACCCTTCATCCCAGATTCGATTGAAAAGTGCAACATTCCAATTAGATTTGAGGGATACAGTCAGACATACAATCTTAAACCGGCAAGGAGCTATCCTCATGGCAAGAAAACCACCGGCGGTCGGGCAACCGGCCCCTGCATTCGAGGCTGTCACGTCGACGGAAGAGCATTTTGACCTGAAATCCGCCCTCTCATCGGGAGACGACAACATTTTACTGGTCTTTTACCGCGGACACTGGTGTCCGGCCGACATCCGCCAGTTTGCCGACATCCGGGACAACTATAAACGCATCCGGAAGACCGGCACCCGGGTATTTGCGCTATCGGTCGACGCACCGGAACAATCGGCCGCAGTGATCAAGGAAATGGAATTGCCGTTTGAACTGCTGTCGGATGTGGACAAGCAGGTGATTACGGAATGGGACCTGGTCAACCCCTATGAGCATGACGGGATTGCCGCACCGGCAACCTTTGTAATCCGGCCGTCGGGCATCATAGGACTGAGATCGCTGGACAACCCGTTCATGCGGGTCGGAATTAATTATGTCATCGATTATCTCGAGCTTCTAAAACGGCGCCCCATGCGCCTTTCCGAAACTCCGCCGTATGAACGGCACCTGATGTTTCCCGACCGGCACACCATGCGGCAAACCGTCCGGAACATGGCCCTGCGGGGCACCAGGGGCGACTGGAAGCATTACATCCTGTTTCCGGTGGAGGTGGCGTCCATACCGGTGAAGATGATCCGAAGGGGATAATAAACGAATTCAGCCGCATTATAAGGGCGGACACGCAGGTCCGCCCTTATAAGAGGAACGGGTCGTGTGCAAGGGCGGACCTGCGTGTCCGCCCGTCATGCGGCATATAGAGCGCATCAAGCGGGCAGGAACGGTTGTGTGTAGTGGCGGACCTGCGTGTCCGCC